>JAHEFN010000041.1 GCA_024640185.1 Gemmatimonadota bacterium
CCGCCCGCCCATCCCGGCACGGTCACCGTGTTGCCGTCATCGGCTGTCAGCGCGCTGCTCAAGCCGTGGTCGAGGTCCACCAGGATCCCGGCCACCGAGCCGGTGAGCCCGAGCCGGGCGGTGAGGCGCGGGATGCCCGGAAGCCGATTGCCGTCGAGGGGGGAGAGGTCCTCCGCGACGGCACCCGCCCCGAATCGGGCCTCGATGTAGCTCCCGGTTGCCCGCACGCGCCAGCGCGGTCCCACCGCGCTGGAGAGGGTGGCCTCCACGCCACGGCTCCAGGTGCGACCGACGTTGGCGAAGTATGATCGGCCATCGACGTCCTCGATCGGGGAGATGGCGTCACGGGTCGTCGTCCGCCATGCCACGACTTCTGCCTCACGGTTCCCGGCCCGGTGGCGGAGACCGACCTCCACGCTCAAGCTCCTGGCGGGATCGAGCAGGTCATTGATGCCGGTTCGGCCGTCCGTGCGGCCGGCAAGCTCCGTGGTCGTGGGGGTCTCGAAGGCGGAGCTGAGACCGGCCCAGCCTTCGAATGTTGCGGTGGTCAGGGCGATCGCCGCGCTGCCACTCCAGGCGGCCATCGTGCGCCGACCGCTGCCGGTGGGAGCGAGTCGGTCGGTGATGTCGAAGGTGACCCGATCGTGGCGGATCCCTCCGCGCAACGTGACACCGGGGTGGGGGAGGGCGACCAGCTGCAGAAACGGTCCCACCGCCGTCACGACCTGGTGTTGGTCGAGGAAGCGGCTGTTGGGCAGCGGGGTGGCGGCGCGATGCACCAAGTTGTGGCGCTCATCGTTCTGACGTTGCGCATCGAGGCCCGCGGTGAGCCGCAGGTCGCCCCGGACGCGTCGCGTCGTGGCGGCGCGGACCCCGGTGACCACCCGGGAGATCTCGATCAAGGTGCCGTCCCTCGGGTCGCTGGCCGCGTCGGGGCGGAGGGCAAGGGGATTGAACAGCTCCCGTCCGAGGGTCCACGCCGTCACGTCGGTGGTCTGGCGATCGCCCCGGTGCCGGTAGCCCAGGCTCACCTGTCGCTCCTGGACGCTCTTGCCGGCCCGCCGCCGAGCCGCGGCGGGATTCGCCCCGTGGGGATCGGCGGCGAATTCCGTCGCGGTGAGGGCCCCCGGCGCATCGAGCCACGGGTCATCGGCATGGGAGCCGCGGAGGGTGATTTGTGACGTCGGTGAGGGCGTCCACTCGAGCGCCCCGCGAAACCGCCACTGCCGTGCCCCGGCATGGTCGCGCACGCCATCGGTATTGAAGCGGGACGCCGCGACAAATCCACCCAGGCGGTCATTGCCGGCGCCCGCGAGTGCGGAGACGTTCGACGTGCCGCGGCTTCCGCCACTGGCGGCAACGCTCCCCTGCCAAGGCGTCGTCGGGCGTGCGGCGGTGGTGAGCGACACGATGCCCTGCGCGCCGTTGCCATGGAGCGCGGCGAGCGGGCCGCGGACGACCTCCACGCGCTCGGCAAGCTCGAGGTCCAGCGTGGTCAACGGCGATTGCCCGTCGGCCAGTGTCGCGGGGACCCCGTCGACGAGCAGCTGCAACCCCCTGACCCCGAAGTTCGCCCTGGCCCCGGCACCGCGGATCATCAGCCGTGGTCCGAGTGCCTGGTCACCCCTGTCGCGGACGATGAGCCCTGGGACAAAGCCGAGGACGTCGTCGAGACTCGGGAAGGTCCTGCCGCGGCGTGCCTGGAGGGCATCGAGGATGGTGACGGAGAAGCCGGCGGCGCCGAGCAGCACGGGAGTCCGTCCCACGGTGACCGTCAGCTCCTCGAGGGTCGGCGGGGCCGGGTCCTGCGCGGCCAGGAGGGCTGGAAACACGAGCAGGACCGCGGCCGCGAGCGGGATGCGCGGGGGAATCATCCCCAATGGTGACTCGCAAGGCTCATGACGGCAATGTCGTGGCTTGTCCTGCCTCCATCGGGCGGCCTAGCTTTCCCCGACATGACTTGGCTCCCCGACACGACGATCCCTCCATTTCGCGATGCTCCAGTGGCGAGATTCGCCCCGGCTCCGGCCGACGGCGTCCTCCCCGAGGGGTTCTTCTCGACCTCCAACTTGCCGACCTACGTCCGCCTCGAATCGGGGTGGGCCGCACCGAGCCGACCACGGATGGACTGTGCCGTGGTCCGTCGCGAGAGCGGCCTGGAGACGCTCGAGCCGCGTCGGGTCGTCCTCGGTGACCATGTCCTCCTTGGCCTCGATGAGCACGGTGGGGATGGAGTGGTGGTGCACACCGAGGGCTTTCTTGGTGGCAGTCATGGCGCGAACGAATTCACCTTCATGGGAGCGGAGGTCTCGCGCGAACGGCCGGTCAACTACGAGGACCTCGCCCAACGGCTCGTGGCCCAACGCGACAGCGATGGCTATCTCGTCTGGGTTGCCGGACCGGCGCTGGTCCACTCCCGGGCGCGGGCCGACTTCGAGTGGTTCATTCGCAACGGCTTCGTCCAGGCGGTCCTCGCCGGCAACGCCGTGGCGGTGCACGACATCGAGGCGGCCATCTTCGGCACGACGCTGGGAATGAACAACGCCGGCCGGCCGACGGCTGGTGGGCATGGTCTCCACATGCGTGCCATCAACGCGGTGCGCGCGGCGGGGAGCATCGAGGCCGCGGTGGCGTCAGGACTCGTCTCCACGGGGATCATGCATGCGCTGGTGACGACCGGCACACCCTACCTCCTTGCCGGGTCGATTCGCGACGATGGCCCGCTGCCCGGGGTGGTCACCGATGCCGTTGCCGCCCAGGATGCGATGCGCGAGCATGCCGTGCTGGCAACGGGCGGGATCTTCATCGCCACGGCGTTGCATGCCATCGCCGTCGGCAACATGCTGCCGGCCTTTCACACCCACAACGCTGAGGGACGGCCTGAACCGCTGCTCACGATCTGCGTGGATCAGACCGAATTCGTGGTCACCAAGCTGAAGGACCGCGGCACGCACCAGGCCTTCGGGGTCGTCACCAATGCCCAGGACTTCATGCACGTGCTGCGACATTTCGTGGAACAATGCAGCACGCGCTGAGCACGGGGCCCGGGACGGGCGAGCGGTGGGAGCGGTTGGCGGCATGGTTGCGTGAGCAACTCGATGTCGGTCAGGTCGATGGCATCTGGGTGTTCCGGGTGGTCCGCCGCGACAAGTCGGAGTTCGGGACCGCGGTGCTCTCCCTCATCGCCGGTGATCGTCGCCGGATCCTGACGGCCCGCTACGTGGCGACCATCAAGGGTCGGGAGCGGGGCGAGTGGCACACCGAGTTGTCGGAGGTCGGGAGCGGTCCCATCGAGGCGCTGCAGGAGCTGCTCGCCCTGGTACCGATCCGCGCCGACGACGAAGACGCCCCGGCCCCGGTCGAGGCACGGCAGTGGTTCCCGCCGCTGCCCGACCTGCCCGAGGCGGGGATCGACCCGGCAACCGAAGCGGCCACGACCGAAGACGACCCCAGCATGGCCACACCGGATGGTGCCCCGGTCGATGGGTGAGCCCTCGACGGAACTGGTCGAGCGGTTTCGCCGGTGGCTCCGTGATCGGAACCAGCCGGTGACCCGACAGCGCGACCTCGTCGCCCGGGTGATCTTTGCCTCGGACCAGCACCTGTCGGCTGATGACATCGGGCGGATCCTTCGGGAGCAGGGCGAGCAGGTCGGCACCGCGACCATCTATCGTGCCCTCGACACCATCGTCGACGCGGGCTTCGCGCGGGCACATGACTTCGGCGAGGGGTTCCGGCGCTACGAGCCCCTCGAGGCTGGCACGCCCCACGGTCACCTGATCTGTGCAGGCTGTGGGACCGTCCGCGAATTCCCGCTCGATCGGTTGGGGCGTGCCCTGCCGCTGCTCGCCGACGAGCACGACTTCCTCGCCACCCGCTATCGGGTCGAGATCCATGGCAACTGTCGCGCCTGTCGTCGCAGTGAGATCGGTGCGTTGGCGCGAGCCGGGAGCCGTCCATGAACGAGGTCTCCGCCCTCGGTCCGCTTGCGGCCTTCCTCGCCGGCTTGCTCTCGTTCCTCTCGCCATGTGTCCTGCCGCTGGTGCCGAGCTACATCGGCTTTCTCACCGGGATGACCATCGAGGAGATGGGTGATCGTCGCCGCTGGGCGCTCTGGCATGCGGTGATGTTTGTGCTCGGGTTCTCGCTGGTCTTCATCGCCCTCGGTGTGACGGCCACCGCCCTCGGCGCGACGCTGGCGTATCACAAGGCGCTCATCGCGAAGATCGGTGGAGTGCTCATCATCATCTTCGGGATCTACGCCACCGGGATCTTCCGGATCGCGGCGTTCGAACGCGAGCGCCGGGTCTACCTCGACCGCAAGCCGGTCGGGTTCCTGGGGTCGGGATTGGTCGGCATGGCGTTCGCCGCGGGATGGACCCCCTGCCTGGGCCCGATCCTCGGGGGGATCCTCACCATGGCCGGGACCTCCGGCGACATCTCCCAGGGCGTCTTTCTGCTGGCGGCCTACTCCGCGGGCCTGGCGGTTCCATTCCTGATCGCCGCGGTGGCCCTCGACCGATTCCGGGAGTGGTTTACCAAGTTCCGCCGCTGGTTGCCCTGGGTGCAGCGGGCCAGTGGTGTGCTCTTGATCATCGTCGGCGTCCTCTTGGTCACGGGGGAGTTCACTCGGCTGGCGGCCCTGCTCCAGCAGATGACGCCGGAGTGGCTCCTCAAGCGCGTCTAGCGGACGGCCGACACCCTATCTTGCATCCGTACCTCAACGGAGTGTGTTCCATGCGTGTCACCCCACTGTTTGTGCTCTGCGTCGCGGCCCTGGTCGGGTGTGGCGGCGAGACCCAGGACCCGGCGATGGAGCCCGAGGCGACCACCGTGGTCGACTCGCTGGTTCCGATCGCCGACGCCGCCGAGCTGCCCGACGATCGCCCGCCCGCGCCGGCGGAGACCGTCTTCGTTCCCCAGCCTCCGCCCCCGACGTCGACAGCCTCCAGGCCGGCACCCAGCCGGCCGGCACCCGCGGTGACCCCGCGGCCCGCCGCCGCTCCCGAGCCGGCTCCCGTCGAGCAGGCCCAACCGGCCGCGGCGGTCCTCGCCAGCGGGAGCGTGGTCTCGACGACCGCCATCGATTCGATCCACTCCCGGTACAACAAGGTCGGTGATCCGGTCCGGGTGCGGGTGGCCTCGGCGATCCTCGGCGAGGATGGTGCCGTGGTCATCCCCGCCGGCGCGGTGATGACCCTGGCCATCGTGGAGATTGCCCCGGCTGCCAACAAGGGCGAGGCCGGCACCCTGGTCCTCGCCGCGCGGAGTGTCAGTATCGACGGGACGAGCTACCCGATCAGCGCCCGGTCGAGTGACCTGGAGTACACGATGCGGGGTCGCGGGGTGACCAGTACCGAGGCGGCGAAGACCGGCGCCGGCGCGGTGGCCGGTGGGATCATCGGGCGGGTCATCGGTGGCAACAAGACCGGCACCATCGTCGGTGCGGCGGCTGGCGCGGCGGCGGGTGCCGCGGTGGCCGACAAGCAGGCCGACCGCGATATCGTGGTCGAGGCCGGCAAGTCGATCACCCTCACCCTCAGGGATCGCTTCGAGCGGCCGTAGCTCTCGGACGGAGACTGGAGACCGGTCTCCAGTCTCCAGTCTCCGGTGTCGGTGCTCTGCTTCGAGGCGGCACCGACTCGATTCACGAGCGTCGGATTCGCCGCACTCGGTCTCTCCGTGCGCTGGCGAGTGACGCGCGGCGAAGAACCGACCTTCGCTTATCGAGGGTGCCCCTCTTGCAGCGCAATCGGGTCAGCCACGTTCGCGCCGGTCTCCGGCAGCAGAGCACCTCAACAGCACACGGCGGGTGGCCCGAGATCGGCCGCTCGCCGTTTGCTGTCAGAACCCCGAGCCACCCCCATCGGCGCGCGGGTCACTGACGCCGATCCACCCGGTCGCCGTCCGCATGATGGCCTGGAAGTCGCCCCAGCCGCGGCTGGGATCGATCGCGTGACCCATCGCACGAAGGGTCGCGAGCGTGGCATCACTGAACCCCCCTGGCCCCTCGATCCGGAGCTCGTCCGGCAGGGCCTGGTGGTGGGTGCGAGGTGCGCTGACGGCATCGGCGAGCGACATCCGATGATCGATCACATTGCTGATGACATGGAAGACCTGGGTGATGATCGTCGGGCCTCCCGGTGAGCCGACCACCATCATGAGCCGGTCGTCCGGACCGACCATTACACTCGGGGTCATCGCCGAGAGCATCCGCTTCCCCGGTTCGATGGCGTTGACCTCGCCCTGGACCAGCCCGAACCCGTTGGGGCGTCCGGGGGCGGCGGCGAAGTCATCCATCTCATTGTTGAGCAGGAAGCCCGCACCGCGCACGGTCACGAAGGAGCCGTAGCCGAAGTTGAGTGTGGTCGTGGTCGAGACCGCGTTGCCCTCGGCATCCACGACCGAGTAGTGGGTGGTGTTGGTGCCGTCGACAATCGCAGGGTCGAACGGCGGCGTGGGGGTCGCGCGGTCGGGGTCGATCTCGGCACGGGCCCGGGCGGCGTGCGCCTTCGAGGCCATCATCATGATCGGGACCGACTCGAAGTCGGGATCGCCGAGCAACCGGTTGCGGTCGGTGAAGGCCCGCCGCATCGCCTCGGCCTCGAGGTGCATGAGCTGGGGAGAGCCGAAGGCCGGCAGCGGGTCCCAACCCTCCAGGATATTGAGGATCATCGCCAGCGTGACGCCGCCCGAGGAGGCCGGCGGCATCGACCAGATGGTGTGGCCGCGGTAGCTGATCCGGATCGGGGCGCGCCACTTGGCGCGGTACATCGCCAGATCCTCCCGGGTGATCAGCCCGCCGCCGCGCTCCATCTCCGCCGCGACGCTGTCGGCCACCCATCCACGATAGAAGCCGTCGACACCGTGATCGCGCATCGCCTCGAGGGTGCGGGCGAGGTCGGGTTGCCGGAGCAGGGAGCCAGCCGGCGGTGCCTCGCCATCGACCAGGAACTGCCGGGCGCTGCCGTCGAACTGGGCAAACCTGGGGGCCGCACGTTGCAGCCCGCCAGCCTCGTGCTCGGTGAGGACCACGCCGTCACGGGCGAGACGAATCGCGGGCTCGAGGATCTCTGCCCTCGACAGCCGACCGAATCGTTCGTGGGCCGCCAGGAGCCCTGCCGGCGCCCCGGGGACACCCGAGGCGAGGTGCCCCACGCGCGATGCCGAGGTCACCTCCCCGTTGTTGTCGAGGAACATGTCACGGCTCGCACCGGATGGTGCGGTCTCCCGGTAGTCGAGCGCGTAGGCGGCGCCGTTGGTGGTGCGGATCACCATGAACCCGCCGCCGCCGATATTGCCGGCCGCCGGGTGCACCACGGCGAGGGCAAAGCCGACCGCCACTGCGGCATCCACCGCGTTGCCGCCGGCGCGGAGGATGTCACGTCCGACGTCGCTGGCCACTTGGTGTGACGAGACCACCATGGCCGATGGCGCCTCGGTGACGGTGGCCTTGCCGGTGTGGCGCCAGCTGTCGGGGAGGACCGAGCGCTGCTGCGCGGGCAGTCCGGCGGCAAGGAGCAGGGCAGCGAGGGGAGTGAGCGCGCCGAAGAGCCTGGCAGGACGCATGGGGGACCCTGGATGACGGGAGAAGCGGTGGGCGTGGTCCGCCCGAGGGTTGATCGCCTAACTTAACTGATGATCCTGCCACCCGACTCCGTGGGCCCGACGCCGTGAGCGCCCCCCTCCCCCCCCGCGAGACCGAGCGCCGGAACCCTCGCACCGGTGACATCGACCGGCTCGAGGCGGAGGCCCTGGTCGACGTGTTCCTCGCCGAGGATGCCACCATCCCCCTCGCGATGGGCCGGGTGAGGGGCGAGGTGGCCGCGGCGATCACCAAGGTCGAGGCGGCCTTCAGGGCCGGGGGCCGGCTCTTCTATGTCGGGGCCGGCACCTCCGGTCGCCTCGGGGTCCTCGATGCCTCAGAGTGCCCGCCGACCTTTGGCACCCCGCCCGAGATGGTGCAGGGGATCATCGCCGGAGGAACTGCCGCGCTGACCCAGTCGATCGAGGGCGCCGAGGACGATCCTGACGCCGGTCGCATGGCGTTGGTCGAGCGTGGCCTTGAGGCCGACGATGTGGTGGTCGGCATCGCCGCCAGTGGTTCGACGCCGTTCGTCACTGGGGCCCTCGAGGCGGCACGGGCGCGCGGGGCGGGGACGATCCTGGTGACCTGCTCGCGGCCACCCGCGGCGCTCGCCGCGCAGGTGGACCTCGTGATCTGGGTGGATGTCGGGCCCGAGGTCGTCACGGGGTCGACCCGCCTCAAGGCCGGTACCGCCACCAAGCTGGTGCTCAACATGTTGACCACCGGCGCCCTCATCCGGCTCGGCAAGACCTACGGCAACCTGATGGTCGACCTGCAGGCGCGCAACGCGAAGCTGCACGACCGCGGCGAGCGCATCGTCATGGAGGTGCTCGGGATCGAACGGGATCCGGCACGCCGTGCGATCGATGCCGCCGGTGGCAGTGTCCGCACGGCGATCGCGATGCACCACCTCGGCGTCGACCTTGGCGAGGCCGAGGCGCGGTTGGCGGCTGTCGACGGTCGGCTCCGCCTGCTGCTCGGTGACCTCCCCGCCGCGTTGGACCGATGAGCGAGGCGCCGATGCTCGCCGTCGGGTTGATGTCGGGGACCTCCCTCGACGGAATGGATGCCGCGTTGGTCCGGATCACGGGCCCCCGAGCGATCGAGCTGCTGGCCTTCGTGCACCGCCCCTACCGGCCATCGGAGCGGGCCCGCCTCGACGGCGTGCTCGCCGGCGGGCCGATCGCCGAGGTGGCCCGGCTCCACGCCGCGATCGGTGACTGGGCCGCCGAGGCGGTCGATGCCGTGCTGGCTGCCGCCCACTGTCGAGCCGATCAACTCGGGTTCATCGCCTTCCCCGGGCAGACCATCTGGCATGAACCGCCGGTCGTCACGCTGCAGTTGGGCAACCCCGCCACCCTCGCCGAGCGATTCGGGGTGCGGGTGGTGCATGATTTCCGCTCACGGGATGTTGCCGCAGGAGGGCAGGGGGCGCCGCTGGTGCCGCTCGTCGATGCGCTCTGTTTCGGCTCGGATCGACACGCACGTCTCCTGCTCAACATCGGTGGCATGGCGAACGTGACCTGGGTCCCCGGTGGTGGTGCTCTCGAAGGTGTCCTGGCCGCCGACACCGGCCCCGGCATGGCGATCATCGATGCCGTCGCCCGCCTGGTCGATCCCGATCGGCCCTTCGACGCGGCGGGTGACCTCGCGCGACAGGGGACGGTCGATGCGGCCGCGCTCGCCGAGTTGTTGGCCGACCCCTTCTTCGCGACCCCACCGCCGAGGAGCACGGGTCGGGAGCACTTCGGCCTGGTGTACGCCCAGCGGCTGCATCGTCGGGTCCCCGGGGTGGATGGGGTCCGGACGGCCGTTGAGCTCACGGTGGCATCCGTGGTCGACTTCTGTCGGCGTTTCATGCCTCCGGCCGTTGACCTGTTGGTCTCCGGGGGGGGCACCCATCACCCGATGGTGGTGCAGCGCCTGGAAGCGCGGCTCGCCGAGCAGGGCGTGGTGCTGGAGCACTTCGACCGGTGCTTCTTCTCGGCCGATGCGAAGGAAGCCGTCGCCTTTGCGTTGCTGGGGTGGCTGACGGTCCACGGTCAGCCGGGCAATCTCCCGGCGGTGACGGGAGCGGCGGGGATGCGGGTCTTGGGGTCGGTGGTGCCGCCCTGAACCGGGGCTAGCGGCTGGTGAGCCAGATGGCGAGCGCCACCAGGGCCATCCCCACGCCGATCCCGACGAGCGCGAGGCCGGTCGGGGAGCCACGCCGCATTGCGACGGCGGGCACGCCGCCCGCCGGGGTGGCCGCAGGGAAGACCGCCGTGGGCCGCAAGCCGGGACGCTCCTCCTCGGACGTGAAGAACTCGTGGTAGCCGGGATCCTCGCGCGTCAGCTCCGGCAGACCCTCCCCGTGAAAGCGGACGGCCACGACCGTGATGTTGTCCGGTCCACCGCGCTCATTGGCGAGGGCGACCAGTCGCTCACAGATCGGTTGCATGTCGGTCTCGGTGGCGACGATCGAGGCGATGTCGTCGCGGCGCACCACGCTGGAGAGACCATCGGAGCAGATGATGAGGACATCGTCTCGCTGCAGCTGTTGCCAGGAGAGGTCGACCTTGATGCGGGGGTCGGGGCCAAGCGCCTGCAGGATGATGTTGCGCCGCTCACTCGCCTCGGCCTCTTCCTCGGTCAGCTCGCCGACCTCGACGAGTCGCTGGGTCAGGGATTGGTCACGCGTGAGCTGGCGGGCGTTGGCGCCTCGGACGAGGTAGCCCCGAGAGTCGCCGACTTGGGCGAGGTAGAGCTGGCCCTCGAGGACGCCGACGACGGTGGCGGTGGTCCCCATCCCGCGTACCTCGGGATGGGCAACGGAGTATTCGTGGAGCCGGGTGTTTGCCGCCTCGACGGCGGCACGGAGGGCGTCGGCGAACGCGACTTCCGAGGCCTCGGTGAGCGCGGACCAGCGATCGACCATCTCTTGGTGAATCTCGACCGCTGCCATCTCGCTGGCGATCTCCCCCGCGGCGGCACCACCCATGCCGTCGGCCACGAGGTAGAGCATCCCACGCGGAGAGACCGGCCGCTGGGTTGCCCGTGGTTCCCGGAGGGCGCTGCCACCGTCGAGGTCGGCCACCAAGAAGGTGTCCTCGTTGTGATCGCGGGTTTGGCCCCGATCGGTGAGCGCATAGTGTGACGTGAAGATGGCTGGCGTGGTCATGATCCGCGTGATGAGGACGGCGCCCGCGAGTCCGATCCTCTCGCCCGGGCTCTGGCACGCCGGAAGATAGGATCGGTGGGGGAAGCCGTCAACGTGAAATCGATCTAAGTTGCTTTCTGTCGCGATCTTACGCCCTTGCCGGACCGCGGGCCCGCCGCCGCTTGGGTGCGGCCACCCCGGATGGGGCGGGTGTCCACCCGGCCCTCGCTCGCTCGTCCTTGATGGTGAAGCCCCGTTCCGCCCCCGCAGGCTGCCCTGGAGGTGATCATCAGACCGTTGTCCGTTCCACGACTGGCCCTCCTGCTGTCGCTGTGTTGCTCAGCCGCGCCCTCCCTCGGCGCCCAGTCGCCTGGCGACCGGGTGCTGCTGGAGCAGTTGCGCGATTCGTTGGCGGCGACGTCGGACCTCGGCTCGCTCCGCGCGATGGAGGGCGAGCTCATGGCGCTGGCCCGGTATGATCGCGACAATGCGTTCCTCCACCTTCGACTCGGCTTCGTGGCGCTCAGGATGGGACAGTTGACGGAGGGGACGATCTCGCGGCGGCACTACGATGACGCCGGTGGGGAGTTCGAGTGGGCGATCCAGCAGCAGCCCGACTGGCCCTGGGGGTGGTACGGTCTCGGCCTCGCGGAGCTCGGTGCCGGCAATTCCGAGTTCGCACTCGTGGAGGGCATCCAGACGATGCTGGGCCGGGATGCCCTGACCCGCAGCGCCAACGCCTTCGCCAAGAGCGCCGAGGTCGATCCGGGGTTCGCCGACGGCTTGGTCGAACTCAGCAACACCGCCCTGCAACAGCGGATTAATTCGCGGATGGATGTGGCGCTGGCCGCCCTGCGACGGGCTGGCCGCACGCCGGCCGCTGCCACGCCGGCCGTCCTCCTCTCCCGGGGGCGGGTGGAGCGGGCGAGCGGCTCGCTCGATTCCTCCGCGGCGTCGTTGCGGGGGCTCCTCGCCCAGGACACGAGCAACACCCTGGCCTGGCTCGAGTTGTCCCGGACCCTCTTCCTGCAGGATGATCCCGCCGCCGCGGACTTCTGGTATCGGGGCTTGGCGGCCGCGGGCCCGGCCACCCTCGCCCTCTACCGGGACGATCTCCGGACGGTGGTGCCGGACTCACTGCTCGACCGGTTCGACCGCAGCGATCCCGACGGTCGTCTGGAGTTGCTGCGGACGTTCTGGCGTGCCAGGGATGCGGACGAACTGCATCCAAGCGGCGCACGACTCGCCGAGCACTATCGCCGGCTCGACTACGCCCGGCGCAGCTACCGGTTGGTCAGTGAACGGCGTCAGTTCAACATTGCCGAACGCTATCGCTCGGGGCAGACCGAATACGACGACCGGGGAATCATCTACATCCGTCATGGTGAGCCGGATGCCACCGCCCGCTACAACGCGCCCGGCATCGAGCCCAACGAGACCTGGCTCTACCGCCGTGAGGGGGAGGACCTGCTCTTCCACTTCGTCGCGCGCCAGGATGTGCAGGACTTCCGGTTGGTGGAGTCGGTCTTCGACGTGTTGCCCTTCCGCAGCACGGTCGCGATGATCGACGCGGAGGGGCTCCGTGACGATGCCCGTGGCGACGCGCTCGCACGCCACACCGAGGGATTGCTTCGCTCGCGGGAGGGGATGTCGCCGATCTATGCCCGACTGATGGGTGTCGG
>JAHEFN010000277.1 GCA_024640185.1 Gemmatimonadota bacterium
AGGAGGGCTTCGCCGAGGCCGACCACATCCAGGAGGACACGTACTTCTTCCAGGGCAACACCCACGCCGCTCTCGAGCCCCACGCCACCGTCGCCAGCATGGGCGACGACGGCCGCCTCACAGTGTGGTCCTCCACCCAGGTGCCCCACTACCTGCATCGGATTCTCGCCAAAGTGCTCGAGCTGCCGCCGGGCCAGATCCGCGTGATCGCCACCGCCGTCGGTGGCGGGTTCGGGGGCAAGACCGACATCTTCTCGCACGAGATCGTCGCCGCCCGGCTCGCCCTCACCGTCGGCCGTCCCGTCAAGATCACGCTTACTCGCGAAGACGTCTTCTACGCCCACCGGGGACGCCATCCGGTCCTCATGTGGATTCGCACCGGGTTCACTGCCGACGGCCGGATCACGGCAATGTCTTTCCGTTCGTACCTCGACGGCGGGGCCTACGGCAGCTATGGCGCCGCCAGCCTGCTGTACACCGGGCAGCTGCAGACGACGACGTACCGCATCCCCCGCTACCAGTTCCAGGGAGTGCGGGTATTCACCAACAAGCCGCCTTGCGGTCCGAAGCGCGGCCATGGCACGCCCCAGGGCAGGTTTGCCATCGAGGCCCATCTCGACAGCGCGGCCGCCGCATTGGGAATCGACCCGGTGACGCTGCGGCGCCGCAACCTCGTGGAGCCGTTCACGCACACGGTGAACCACCTCCGCATCACCAGCTGCGGGCTGGCCGAATGCCTCGATCGCGTCGTCGACGCCTCGTCATTCGATGACAAGCGCGTCTCGCTTCCGGCCGGCCGGGGCATCGGCGTGGCGGTCGGTGCCTACCTGTCGGGGGCCGGATTCCCCATCTACTTCAACGACATGCCCCAGTCGGAGGTGATGCTCAAGGTCGACCGCGGCGGCGGCGTAACCGTCTTCTCGATGGCAGCCGACTGCGGCCAGGGATCGACCACTATGCTCGCCACCGTCGTCGCCGAGGTCCTTGGGCTCGAGCCGGCCGACCTGGCAGTGGTCACAGCCGACACCGACCTCACCCCGATCGACCTGGGGAGCTACTCGAGTCGGGTCACTTTCATGGCGGGCAACGCCGCCCTCGAAGCCGCCCAACGCCTCCTCGAGGAGGTGCTCGAAGCGGTCGCTGCCGAATTGGGCGTCGACACCGACCTGCTGAGCGCCGAGGACGGGTCGATCATCGTCGACGACAACCCCGACAAGGGCGTGACCTGGACCGAGGCGGTTCAGCTCGCCATGGCCCGGTCGGGGGCTCTCGTGACGTCCGGGAGCTACAAGACCCCGAAGGGACTGTCCGGCCGCTACCGCGGTGCCGGGGTCGGGCCCACCCCGGCCTACTCCTATACGGCCTGTGTCGCCGAGGTGACCTGTGACCCCGACACCGGGTTCGTGACGGTCGATCAGGTCTGGCTGGCCCACGACATCGGCAAAGCGCTCAACCCGCTGCTGGCGGAGGGCCAGATCGAGGGCAGCGTTCACATGGCCCTCGGCGAGGTCCTCATGGAGGAGCAAGCGTTCCTCCGCAACGGTCTCCACAGAGGTCCGTCGCTACTCGACTACAAAATCCCGACGATCCTCGAGATGCCGCCGGTCCAATCATTCATCATCGAGACCGATGACCCGGAGGGGCCGTTCGGCGCCAAGGAGGTGGGCCAGGGCGCCCTACTGCCGGTGATCCCGGCGGTCGTCAACGCGGTTCACAACGCGCTCGGGATCCGCGTCGACGAAACCCCGGTCCGGCCCGACACGGTTGTCACTGCTCTCGCCGACCTGGCCAAGGGTGGCCCGGGAAGGGTCGGGCCTACAAGTCTGCCGGATCACGAATTCCCGCCGCTGTACCGGGTGGAACCTCCCGCCGACTCTCCCGGAGCCGCCTCATGATGCGCCTCCCCAAGCTGGCGGTGTCGTCTCCCGAAACGATCGAGGAGGCGACCGGGCTGCTCGCCGAGCTCGGCGACCGGGCCGTGGTGCTGTCCGGCGGGACCGACTTGATTCCCAACCTGAAGCGCCACCAGCTCACCGTCGACACGGTGGTCCTCCTCGGCCGGATCGATGACCTGCGGGGAATCCGCGCTGACGGCGAATCGATCCACATCGGGGCCCGGACAACGCTGCGTGAAATCGTGGACTCCGAGCTGGTGCCGCCCGTGGTGGCTCGAGCCGCCGGCCAGGTGGCCTCCCCCACCATCCAGAACCAGGGCACCATCGGCGGCAACCTGTGCGTCGACACCCGGTGCTTCTGGCTCAACGTCACCGACCTGTGGCGCCAGGCCGCCGAACCTTGTCTCAAGGCCGACGGCGACACCTGCTGGGTGGCCCCGGCGAAGCAGCACTGCTGGGCGGTCAGCTCCTCGGACCTGGCGCCGGTCCTGGTCGCGCTGGACGCCTCGATCACGCTGGTCGGCAGCGGCGGCACCCGCACGATTCCGCTGGCCGACCTGTATGTCGACGACGGCATCGCCTACCTCACGAAGGCGTCGGAGGAGATCATCACCAGTGTCGCCATCCCCATTGACCCCGGACTGGATACCACCTACCACAAACTGCGGCGCCGGGGCAGCGTCGACTTCCCCATCCTGGGTGTCGCCGCCGCCATCCGCCGCGGCGACGCCGGCGTCTGTACGGAAGCCCGGATCATCCTGGGAGCGGTTGCCTCGGCGCCGCTAAGGGCACCCGAAGCCGAAGAAGCGCTGGTCGGGCAACCTCTCGGGCCGGACTCCATTGCCGCCGCCGCCGAAGCCGCTCGCAAACTGGCCCGCCCTCTCTACAACACCGACCTCACATCCCGCTACCGCAAGCGGATGGTGCCCGTGTTCGTCAAACGGGCGTTGGAAGAGCTCGCCGCCGGTTAGACCCTCCCGTTCTTGCGGAACGGTGGAATCGACTCCCCTACCGGCCGGTCCAGTTCGGATCACGCTTCTCCCGGAATGACGCCAGGAATTCAGCATGGTCGCTCGTGGTCATCAGAAGGGCCTGGGTCATGGCCTCCAACTCGATGGCGCCGCCGAGATCCATGTCCTGCTCGCGGGTTATCAGCGTCTTGGTTGCGGCATAGGCGAAGGTGGGGCCGGATGCGATCCGGCCGGCGAGGGCCGCCGTGGCCGCCTCCAATTCCTCGGCGGGGACAACCTGGTTGACCAGTCCGATCTCCAGCGCCCGGGCCGCATCGACCGGGTCGCCGAACATGAGAATCTCCGTCGCCCGTCCCACGCCCACCATGCGCGGTAGAAGGTAGGCAGAGCCCATGTCGCCGCCCGACAGGCCCACTTTGGTGAACAGGAAGTGGAACCGGGCCTTCTCGACCGCGATCCGGAAGTCGGCCGCCAGCGCGATCACCGCACCGGCGCCGGCCGTTGTGCCGTTGATGGAAGCGATGATCGGCACCGGGCATGTGCGCATTGCCTCGACGACTTCGCCGGTCATCCGGGTGAAGTCGAGCAGGTGGCGGCTGTCGAACTTGGCCAACTCGCCGATGATCT
>JAHEFN010000278.1 GCA_024640185.1 Gemmatimonadota bacterium
TGAGCAGGGTGCGCAACATCTCCCACGGCAGTGACGGCGTATCGGGCTTCGCCACGACCGGGGTGGGGTGGATGGTGCTGAACAGGTACACCGTGAGGTGAATGAAGGGGACCAGGATGAGGCCCATGATCCCGAGCACGGCGGCGAAGCGCGCCCGTTCGAAGGGGTCGGTCATCGCCGAGCGCAACGCGAAGTACCCCACGAAGAGCAGGAACTCCAGCAGGGTGAACATCAGCCGCGCATCGGTGAACGACCACCACACCCCCCAGACCGGCTTGCCCCAGAGCGGGCCGGTGAGCAGGATCAACCCCGCCAGCACCAGGCCAACCTCCGCGCTCGCCTCGGCGAATGCATCGAGCCGGTAGTCCTTCAGCCAGAGGAAGAGAATCGAGGCGAGGCCGACCAGGGAGAACGCCAGCAGCGCCGACCAGGCCGTCGGCACGTGCACATAGAAGATCTTCTGGGCCAGGCCCTGGAACCGTTCCGCTGGCGTGAACTGCAGGGCCATCACGTAGACGCCGGCCAGGGCGATCAACGCGATCACGGTCAGGATTCGGCCCCGGCGAATGGCGTGGGTTGCAGCAGTCGCATCGAGTGTCATTCGTCCACCACGGCTGAGAAGAGCAGGGTTGCGAGGAGCAGAAAGACCATGTCGTACAGTGTCAGTATTCTAAGCCAGGGCCACAGTTCGGCGAACGGCCGATGGCCGAGGAGCCTGACCGTGACCTGGGCCCCGGCGTAGACCGGTGGGATCAGGAACGGCAGCAGCAGCACCGGCAGCAACAGCTCGGCATAGCGGGTCCGTGCCGTGATGGCTGCAAAGAGGGTCCCCGCCGCGGTGAACCCTGCTGCGGCCAGCGCGGCCGCACCGAGCACACCAAGCAGCGCGCTCGACGGTTCGACGTTGAAGAAGACCACCCAGATCGGGAAGGCGATCGCGATGACGACCAGCACCAGGATGGTGTTGGCGAGCCACTTCCCCCAGAAGAGGGCGCCCCGCGGCACCGGCGCGAGCAGGATCGCCTCGAGGGCGGCGTTCTCACGTTCGAGCAGGAAGGCCCTGTTGAGGACCAACAGCGACGAGAGGGCCAGCGTCACCCAGAGCACGCTGGGCGCCAAGGCCATCAGGCCGACCGAGGCGGTGTCGCGGGCGAAGACGAAGACCAGCTGCACCAGGACCACGAAGGCCCCCGCCGTGAGCAGTGCGGTCCGGTGCCGGGCCTCGATCCGGAGATCCTTGGCGGCAATGGCCAGCGCGGCGCGGATGCCGATCATGAGGCGAGCAACCCGGCATATCGCACCCGGAAGGCCGCGAGTTCCCCCGCACGCGCCTCGCTGAGCACGACCTTGCCGGCGATGAGGACCACCACCCGGGTGGCGACCTCCCAGAGGTCGGCAGGCTCGTGGGTCACCGCCACGATCGCCCCGCCCCCCTCACGATGGCGCTCCACCCGGTCACGCAGGGTCGTCGCCGCCGAGACGTCGAGACCGGTGAACGGCTCGTCGAGCAGCAACACCGTCGGCTCGTGGAGGGTCGCCCGGGCCAAGGCCAGACGCTGCAACATGCCACGCGAGAACCCGCGCACCGGCCGATCGGCCCGGGCAACCAAGTCTGCCTCTGCAAGGGCGGCATCGATCCGGCGTTCTGCGTTGTCGAGTTGATGCAACGCTGTCGCGAAGCGGAGGTTCTCCCGGGGGGTGAGGTCATCATACAGCAGGGCGTGATGGGAGAGAAATCCGATGGCCCGACGCGCCTCGGGGTCCCGATTGACATCACCGCCCTCGATGCGGACCCTCCCCTTCGCCGGGCGGACCAGGCCGGCCAGTGCCCGCAGCAGGGTGGTCTTGCCTGCACCATTCGGCCCCAGGAGCAGCACCATCTCGCCGGGGTCGACCTCCAGTGAGACGCCGCCGAGGGCGGTCACCGCCCCGAAGCGACGCACCAAGGCTTGCGCCGAGATGAGCGGCGAGACGACAGGGGGAGCGGCTGACATGGGCAGGAATATGGCGGAACAGCGGGCGAGAGACGAGAGACGTCAGGGCGCCGCTTCGAATTGGAAGAGATCATCGAGCTTGGTGAGCACCAGCAGGTATTCCAGCTCCGGGCCCAGCCCGCGCAGCACCACCTGCTGACGGCGCTCGGCGGCGTGACGCTGGATCATCACCAGGACGCCGAGCCCCGAGGAGTCCACCTCACGGGTCGCGCCGAGGTCGATGACCAGCTCGCCATCCCCCTTGGGCATCTCCGCGAGCATGGCGTTGGCGGCCACCCGGAAGCCCTCCCGGGTTGGGAGTCCAAGCAAGGCTGGGGCATCGAGTACCCGCCGGGGGCGGGCAACATTGGTCACGCTCAAGAACCCTCCGGTTGAGTGGGCACGGGGTACGGGCTCCATCCGTAGCGAGAGGTGTGCCACACGGAGTAGTCTCGGCCAGTGTACGATTTCTTGACAGGGGGAAGACTTCGCTTCTCGCTCTCCTCTCTTCTCTCCCCCGCCCTCTCTCGATAAGCTTGGAACTCTCCTCTCATCCGGACTCCCCGACATGGCCGACCAACTCGACACGCTCCTCTCCGAGCACCGACGCTTCCCACCCACCGCGGCCTTCACCGCCGCGGCCGTGGCGACGCAGGCCACCTACGACCGGGCCCGGGATGACCGGCTCGGCTTCTGGGAGGATGAGGCACGCCGGCTGGAGTGGTTCACCCCATGGCACGAGGTACTGGAGTGGACCCCGCCCCACGCCAAGTGGTTCGTCGGCGGCACACTCAACGTCGCGGTCAATTGCCTCGACCGACATCTGCGGGGCCCCAAGCGGAACCAGGCGGCCCTGATCTGGGAAGGGGAGCCCGGCGATCGCCGGGTGCTCACCTACTGGGAACTCGCGCGCGAGGTGGGACGGGCCGCCAACGCGCTCCGGACGATGGGGGTGAAGAAGGGGGATCGCGTCGCGATCTACCTGCCGATGATCCCCGAGGCGGCCATCGCGATGTTGGCCTGTGCCAGGATCGGTGCCGTGCACTCCGTCGTCTTCGGTGGCTTCTCGGCCGAGTCACTCCGGGACCGGATCAATGATGCCCAGGCGGTGGCCCTGATCACGGCGGACGGTGGCTACCGGCGTGGGGGAGTGATCCCGCTGAAACAGTTCGCGGATGAGGCCGTGTCGGGCTGCCCTTCGATCAAGAACGTCCTGGTGGTCCATCGCGGCGGCGGGGCGATCGATGCCACCCACTGCCCGATGACGGAGGGGCGTGACCACTGGTGGCACCGCATGGTCGAGAAGGAACCGGCCGATGCCGCCCCGGAGCAGATGGACGCCGAGGACCTGCTGTTCATCCTCTACACCTCCGGGACCACCGGCAAGCCGAAGGGGATCGTCCACACCACCGGCGGGTATCTGGTCCAGGCGGCCGCGACCACGCGGCATGTCTTCGACCTCAAGGACAACGACGTCTTCTTTTGCACGGCCGACGTGGGTTGGGTGACCGGGCATTC
>JAHEFN010000279.1 GCA_024640185.1 Gemmatimonadota bacterium
CGCGCGGGTGATGACCGAGGAGCCACGGGGGCTCACGATCCAGCGGAAGAGCATCCCGCCGGCGGTGGAGGGGGCCGTGCGCCAGGCGCTCGAGAAGCTGCCGGCCGACCGCTTCGCCACCGCGGCCGAGTTCGCCGCGGCGCTCAAGGACCCGACTGCCACGACGCGAGCCACGACAACAGCAGCGGCCCCCGGCAAATCGAACGGCCTCCGAAACGGGCTTCTCATCGGGCTGGCCGCTGGTGCCGTCATGGCTTGGCTGGCGACTCGGGTCTTCAGTCCATCAGCGCAACCACCGCCGGCCCCGGTGGCCTTTCAGCTGAGGGAGAGCGGAGAGCTGACCCCGGGAGTGGCACAGACGGTCCGACCCTCGATCCTGATCTCCCCTGACGGCAGCACCATCGCCTACCTCGGCCGCGGCGGCCAGAACCACATCGTGGTTCGGGAGCTCTCCTCGCTGTCTGCTCGAATCCTGCCCGGCACCGTGGGAGCGACGGACCCCGTCTTCTCACCGGACGGCGGTTCGATCGCCTTCCGCCAGGGAGGCACGCTTCAGCGGGTGGCACTCAACGGTACGGCACCGATCGAGATCGCCACACTGGGTCAATCACCCGCCATCTACGGGATCACCTGGTTGGCCACCGACACCATCGCCTACCTGATCGAGGCCTCGCCATTCCTCTACAAGGTCTCGGTGAACGGACGCGCCGCGCCCATTGCGATCCCACTCCCTGATTCGGTGGGCCTGCTGGCCGAACTGGCGCCGATCCCGGGCACCGAGTGGCTCCTCTCGACCCAGCTCGGGGCGATGAACAACAACCCGGAGATCATCGCGTTGTCGCGCCGCGATGCTTCGATCCGGCGGCTCGGTGTCAATGGGCGTGCGGCACGGTTGATCAACGGAGGCCGACACATCCTGATCGGCAAGGACAATGGCATCGTGACCATCGCGAGCTTCGACGCCTCCGAGCCGAGGATCGTCGTCGGCCAAGAGGTCCCGGTCCTGGGCGACATGCAGGCGTCCATTCTCGACTTGCCGAACGTGACCGTGGCCGACAACGGCACCATGGCCTACCTGACCGGCAACGAGAACGACCGCACCCTGGTCGAGGTCACTCGGGATGGTCGCGAGCGTGTCCTCGTGGAGGAGATCGGCGAGTACAAGGACCCACGGTATTCGCCCGATGGCACCAAGGTGAGCTACGAGGTCGTCGAGGGGACTCGGGGGGATATCTGGATCCACGACACGCGCACCGGAACCGAGACGCGACTCACCAACGAGAGCGAGAACCTCTATCCCCTCTGGACCCCGGACGGTTCGCGCCTGATCTTCACCTCCCGTCGAGCCGGTCTGGCCGGGCTATGGTCCCAGCGGGTCGACCGAAGCGAGGCTCCGGTCCAACTCCTCCCTGGCTCGGATGATCGACTTCGCTTTCCGCACGACATCACGAATGACGGCGAGGTGCTGATCTACCGCACCAACACCGGCAACAACGGGATGGACCTCGGGAGGATCCGGCTCGATGGTACCGGGGTCGAGGAGGAAATCATGGCCACGCCCGACAACGAGAGCACCCCCGTGCTGTCGCCGGATGAACGTTGGATGGCCTTCACCTCGGACGGTTCCGGATCAAACGAGATCTACCTGACACCCTGGCCCGACGCCGGGGCAAGGGTACAGCTCTCCGCGGGCGGCGGGACTGAACCACAGTGGAATCCAAGAGGCGGCGAGCTCTTTTACCGTGCCGGTGAGGCGATGGTGGCGGTGACCCTGACCGGAGGAAGTGGTGCGCTGCCCCAACCGACACGGTGGGACACCTTGTTCTCGGGGTCCTACTTCAGTCAACCTCGGTGGCCCGAATATGATGTTTCGTCCGACGGAGCACGCTTCGTGATGGTCAAGAGCGGGACCAAGCGGCCGGAGATCGTGGTGATCACCAATTGGGTGGCCCAAGCCGTGGCGCAACTCGAAGCAGCGGGCGGCAACTGAATGACCGACATCCTCGAACGCCTCGGCAGTGCCCTCGCTGACCGCTACACCATCGAGCGCGAGCTCGGGGCGGGGGGCATGGCCACCGTCTACCTCGCCGAGGACCTCCGACACGATCGCAAGGTCGCCATCAAGGTGCTGCGGCCCGAGCTGGCGGCCGTGATCGGCGCCGACCGGTTCCTCTCCGAGATCAAGACCACCGCCAACCTCCAGCACCCCCACATCCTGCCGCTCTTCGACTCGGGCGCCGCCGACTCCTTCCTCTTCTACGTCATGCCGTACGTCGAGGGGGAGTCGCTCCGCGACCGGATCGCGCGCGAGAAGCAGCTGCCGATCGGCGATGCGGTGCGGGTCGCTCGCGAGGTGGCGAGCGCCCTCGACTACGCCCACCGTCAGGGTGTGATCCACCGCGACATCAAGCCCGAGAACATTTTGTTGCACGACGGCCGGGCGCTGGTGGCCGACTTCGGCATCGCGCTGGCGGCCTCGAGTGCCGGCTCCCGGATGACCGAGACCGGAATGTCGCTCGGCACCCCGCACTACATGTCCCCCGAGCAGGCGATGGGCGAGCGGGAACTCGACGCCAGGACCGACGTCTATGCCCTGGGCGCAGTGCTCTACGAAATGCTCACCGGCGACCCGCCATTCACCGGCAGCACCGCGCAGGCGATCGTCGCCAAGGTAGTGACCGAGAAGCCTGCCCTCCCGAGCAAGGCCCGCGACACGATTCCGGAGGCGGTCGAGGACGCGGTGCTGGCCGCCTTGCAGAAGCTCCCCGCCGACCGACCGGTGAGTGCGGCGGCCTTCGAGCAGATGCTGGGCGCCGAGGCAGCCACCACCACTCGGCGCACGGCGGCGCGGCGCGCGCCGAACCGCTCCACGCGACTCCCCTGGGTGGTCGCGGCGGTCGCAACCCTGGCGGTCGCGGCCCTGCTCTGGCAGCGGGCGTCGGGCGACCGGTTCGAGACCTCGGGCGCACGCCCGAGCAAGCTGGCGCTGATGGCCCCGGGCCTCGGCAACACGGCATCGTCCCTTCTCCGCCAGATCGCGATCACCCCGGACGGCTCGACGGTCTACTACATCGGACAGTTGGGCACCACCCAGGGCGGCACCTACCGCCAACGCCTCGATGAGGAGGAACCGACGCAGGTCCCCTCGATCGAACCGAACGTCGCGGGCTACCGGATCTCCCCGGATGGCACGGCCCTCATCGCCATCCGGGCGATCGACGGGACGGCGCACCGCGTCCAGCTGACGGGCGGTGGCGGTATGAGGCCTGTTCCCGGCTCCGGTGACGCGAGAGGCTACGCCGCCTGGGCTCCCGATGGCTCGCTCTGGCTGTCAGTCCGGCGTGGCGACATCAAGGTGATCCACATCGCGGCCGATGATCGCGTCGAGCCGCTCCCCGGCGAGAACAAGAACCTCCGGCTGATGCAGGCACTCGACGCCCAGACCCTGCTTGCCGTCGAGGCACCGCCCGGCACGAACTCCGGC
>JAHEFN010000280.1 GCA_024640185.1 Gemmatimonadota bacterium
CCCTGAAGCGGGGCCGAGACCAAGATCGTCTACCGCCCAGGTACACCAAGGGCCGGCCTCCTTACGGGAAAGCCGGCCCTCACCGCAATCGTCTCTCGTCTCTCGTCTATCGTCTCTCGTCCATCACGTCAGCAGCTGATTCAGCGAGAATGCGATTGCGCCGACGATCGCCCCGAGCAGGTAGCCCAGCTTGACGATCAGGTCGAGCTCCTTCTGGGTCACCTTGCGGACGATCTCCTCCATCCGCTCCGTGGAGAATCCCTTCACCTTCTCCTCGACCATCTCCTGGATCGAGAGCCGGGCCACCACCTGGGGCACCTGATGCTCCACCCAGAGCCAGGCCTTCTCGTGGGCACTCTGCCGCAGTCGTGTGGTGGCCTCCTCACCGAGCCAGGTGGCCGGCCGGCCGATCGGCTTGTCGAGCAACGCCTTGCCACTGGAGGAGACGGCGCTCACCACCGCCGCCTTGCCGGTGTCACTGGAGAGGGCCTTGTGGAGCAGTTCGGGTGCCCGTTCCCGCATGGCGCCCTGGGCACCATGAAGCAGCGAGCCGCGGAGGGTGTCGCTGCGGAGGGCGCCGAGGAGCCAGCCGCTGACGGTGTCTTCGAGGTGTCGGGTCCGTTCGGGGCCGAGGCCCTGGATCCGCTCCGAGAGCGGTCGTTCGAGGACCGAGTGGATGCCGCGGTTGATGGCACCCTTCACCCGGTCACGGATCGCGGGAGCCTTGACGGCTTCGGCGAGGCGGTCGACCCCGGTCTTCTCCAGGCCGGTGAGCAGCCGATCCATCGTCTTCTCGTTGACGACGATCTTGGCGATCAAGCGTTCATGGATCATCATCTGCCGCATCGCGCGGTCGAAGGTCTCACGCAGCACGGTGGCGATGGTGTCGCGCAGGGTGCCGTCGGCGAGCAGCTGGCCGAGCTGCTCGACCGCACCCGGGATGGCGTCGGAGATGCCCTGTTCGACCACCGGCACGAGTCCCGCCGGAATCCGCTCACCGAGCGGCGTGGCGTCCCCCGCCATCCGGTCGAGTTGCCGGTGGACGAGGTTGTGGATCCCCTCGGTGACCTCGGCCGACCCCGCCACACCGGCCAGCCAGCTCTCGACCGTGGCGCCTTCCTCGCCATCGAGCCGGTCGGCCCAACGCGTTGCCACCGCCTTGAACTCCGGCGAGCCGGCGTAGTCCCTCAGGGAGTCTGAGAGCCGACTGCCGAGGTCGCCGAGGGCACGCTCCACCGCCTCGCGGGCGACGGGGTCGAGGCGCTCGCCGAGGGGACCATGGTCCGACTCGAGGAGGTCATCGAGGATCCGGTCGAGGGCCTCGGCGAATGCCGCACGGACCTCCGGTGCCCGCAGTCGCTCCACCAGGTCACTCGAGGTGAGCAGTTTCTCGCCGACGACCTTGCCGATGGCCTTGGCGAGACGGGGCTTGTTCTTGGGGATGGCCCCGTGGATCCGGAAGGGCCCCCGGCCCCGCTCATCGTAGGGGTGGAAGAGCATCCAGACCGCGATGGCGTTGGTGAGACCACCTGAGATGGCCCCAACGGCGACGGTGATGAGGGCGGCGGCCCAGGGGAAGGAGGGATCCATTCAGGCCCCAATCTACGCTGGATGCTGGAGGTGGGTTTCAGCGTGGAACGGCTCTCGGAGACCGGCCGCGGGGGGACCCGGGCTGGCTGCGCTGCTCGGAGGCGGCACCAACTCGATTCACGAGGTCGGACTCGCCGCACTCGGTCTCTCCGTGCGTGGGCGAGCGACGCGCGGCGAGGAACCGACCCTCTGCTCATCGAGGGTGCCCCTCTTCGCAGAGCAGCCTGGTGCCGACCCCCCGCGGCCGGTCTCCGGGGTTGACTAGCCCCCGCCCAGAAGGCCCGCTATCTTTCAGGGCTATGTTCGACGAGCTGTCTTCCAAACTGACCGATACCCTCCGCCGGCTCGCCGGCCGGGGGGTGTTGACGGAAGACGCCGTCCGCGAAGGGCTTCGGGAGATCCGCCGGATCCTCCTCGAGGCCGATGTCTCCTTCGACCTGACCCGGGAGTTCCTGACCCGGGTCCAGGAGAAGGCCGTCGGCCAGGAGGTGCTCCAGTCGGTCCGCCCGGGGCAGCAGCTGGTGAAGGTGGTCTACGACGAGCTGGTCGCCCTGCTCGGCGAGAAGCAGGCCCCGCTGGCGCATGCCACGGTGCCCCCGACGGTGATCGTGCTGGTCGGGCTGCAGGGCGGCGGCAAGACGACGACCGCCGGCAAGCTGGCCAAGCGGTTGAAGTTGGAACAGAAGGCGCCGTTCCTGGTCGCCGCCGATGTCTACCGACCTGCGGCAGTCGACCAGTTGCGAACGCTGGCGGGCCAGGTCGAGGTCGGGTTCCACGGTGAACCCGGCGAGACCGACGTGGTGGCGATCGTCCGGCGTGGCATGGCGGCCGCGGCGACGGCGCGGGCCCGGACGGTGATCGTCGATACCGCCGGTCGGTTGCAGATCGACGAGGAGTTGATGGGGGAACTGGTCCGGCTCAAGGCCGCCATCGCCCCCCACGAGATCCTCCTCGTCGCCGACGGGATGACGGGGCAGGACGCGGTCCGGATCGCCTCGGGCTTCCACGAGGCGCTCGGGATCACCGGCGTGGTGTTGACGAAGATGGATGGCGATGCCCGGGGTGGTGCGGCGCTGTCGATCTATGGGGTGACCAAGGCACCGATCAAGTACATCGGTGTCGGCGAGAAGCTCGACCAGTTGGAGCCGTTCCATCCCGACCGGATGGCGGGACGGATCCTCCAGCAGGGCGACATCCTCTCCCTGGTCGAGAAGGCGCAGGGCGCGGTTGATGAGAAGGAAGCCGAGCGGCTGGCACGCAAGGCGGGGACGAAGAAGGGGCTCGACCTCGATGACTTCCTCGCCTCGATGCGCCAGATGCAGAAGCTGGGACCGCTCAAGAACGTGTTGGGGATGTTGCCGGGAGTCGATCCGGCGATGCTCAAGAACGCGAACGTCGACGAGAAGCGGATCAAGCATGTCGAGGCGATCGTGCTCTCGATGACGAAGGAAGAGCGACGCAGTCCGTCGCTGATGAACGGGTCCCGCCGGGCCCGAGTGTCCCGCGGGTCGGGACGACCGGTGTCGGAGATCAACCGGCTGCTCAAGCAGTTCGAGCAGATGCGGAAAATGATGAAGTCTGCGGGCAAGGGGGGCATGAAGCTTCCCACGGGGGGTGGAATGCCCTTCGGACCGCGTTAATCTCGCTCGAGGAGAGCAACAGCATGGCCGTTCGGATTCGCCTGCGCCGTGAAGGGCGCAAGAAGCTCCCGATGTATCGCATCGTCATCGCCGACAAGGCTGCCCCGCGTGATGGCCGGTTCATCGAGACGATCGGGACGTATCGTCCCAAGGATGCCACCGACAACGTGACGGTGGATCTCGACAAGGCTCGTGAGTGGCTGGCCAAGGGAGCAACGCCGACCGAGACGGTCGCCGCGCTGCTCAAGAAGGC
>JAHEFN010000042.1 GCA_024640185.1 Gemmatimonadota bacterium
CTCGACCAGTTCCCGAGTCACCTCATCGGCGGCCCGTTCCAACCCGCTGATGGTCTGCACCAATTGCCACCGCTGGGGATCGCGCCGGGAGAACAGCTCGGCGAGGTGCCGGGCACCGTCGACGGCATGTTGGGCCAGGGCATTGAACAGTTCGAAGAACCGTTCATCGCGAGGGAGCAGCCGGATCGCCATGGTCGATCCTCAATACGCGCCGCGCAGCGCGTGGTCGGGGTCGGCGAGCACATGCACCTCGCCAAGGAACCGCTTGGCCAGCTTGTCCAGTTCGCTCTCACCGGGCTGGTCGGTGCCCACCGTGACCAGGGTGTAGTGGCCACCCTCGGGGACCGCCGAGACGGTGAGCGAACCGAGGGCCCCGCTCCAGGCCCGACGGCGCCCCTCCTCGGTGACCGGGGCCAGCCGCGAGCCGAAGAAGCCCGCGGCATGGTCCAGGACGGCATCTGGTGAGACACTGGTACGATGGAAATAGCGCACGAGGCCCTCAGCTCTCCGTGTAGTACTCCTGCCCGAGGTGGGTGATCAACTCCTCGCCCATCATCCACCGGAGGGTGTTCTTCAACTTGGTCTGCTGGATGAACAGGTCGTGCTCGGGATAGAGTCCCGGCGCGGTCTGGGGGCTCTTGAAGTAGAAGGAGAGCCACTCCTGGACTCCGCTCATCCCGGCCCGCTGGGCCAGGTCGAAGAACAGGGCGAGATCGAGCACCAGCGGTGCGGCAAGGATCGAGTCACGGCAGAGGAAGTCGACCTTGATCTGCATCGGATAGCCACACCAGCCAACGATGTCGATGTTGTCCCATCCCTCCTTGTTGTCCCCACGGGGCGGGTAGTAGTTGATCCGCACCTTGTGGTACATCTTGCCGTAGAGGTCGGGATAGACCTTGGGCTGGAGGATGTGCTCGAGCACCCCGAGCTTCGACTCCTCCTTGGTCTTGAACGACTCGGGATCGTCGAGGACCTCACCGTCCCGGTTGCCGAGGATGTTGGTCGAATACCAGCCGGCCACACCCAGCATCCGGGCCTTGAACATCGGGGCCAGGACGGTCTTGAGCATCGTCTGGCCGGTCTTGAAGTCCTTGCCACCGATGGCCACGCCCTCGCGCTTGGCCAGGTCGACCATCGCCGGGAAGTCGCAGGTCAGGTTCGGGGCGCCGTTGGCGAACGGCACACCCTCCATCAGCGCCGCCCAGGCATAGAGCTGCGACGGAGCGACCGACGGATCATCGGCCTCCATCGCGGCTTCGAATGCCTCGATCGACTGGTGGGCGGCGGTCTGGGTGATGAAGACCTCCGTCGAGGCACACCAGACCATCACGCACCGCGCCGCTCCGGAGGACTTCTTGAAGTCGCGGATATCCTGGCGCAGCTGTTCGGCGAGGTCGCGCTTGTTCTTGCCGGTCTTGACGTTGGTGCCCTCGAGCCGCTTGACGTAGTACTGGTCAAAGACGGCCGGCATCGGCTTGATGCTCTCGAGGAAGTCCCTGATCGGGATCACGTGCTCGTGCTTGTCGAAGACGCCGCAGTGCAGGCAGGACTGATAGCCATCATCCGGCACCGGATCCCAGGCACCGAAGACCAGGTCCTCCAGCGGGGTGATGGGCACGAAGTCCTTGATGAGCGGTGCCCGCTCGTCGGTCCGCTTGCCGAGTCGGATGGTCATCAACTGGGAGAGCGATCCGGTGGGCTGGGTCATCCCGCGTCGGGCGAGTTCGACGCCCGCGATGAAGGTCGAGGCCACCGCGCCGAGTCCGACACAGAGCACTCCCAGCTTGCCATCCGCCGGCTGAACCGGGCGGGCCGTCAATTCCGTCACGTCATGCGTCCTTTGTAAGGTGTTCAGGCGCCGGTCGCACGGGTCATCCGCTTCACGTGGACGAATCGCTGGCCGACGGTGATGATCGACAACAGGGTGAGCACGGCCACGATGGCGGTGAGCACCAGTCCTTCCGGTCCCGCTCCGACGAACGCCGCCGGCAACCCGAGCAGGAGGATGCGCTCGGCCCGCTGTGCCACGCCGACCTTGCACTCCATCCCGAGCCCCTCCGCCCTCGCCCGCATGTACGACACGACCAGTGCCGCGAGGATCCCGACCATGCAGGCGATCACGGCCTCCTCACGCCAGCGAATGTTCGGCGCGTGTTGGAGGTACGCGGCGATGCCGATGAAGCAGGCCCCGTCGCCAATGCGATCCAGGGTCGAGTCGTAGAACGCCCCGAACGGGGTCGTCTTGGCTCCCAGTCGGGCCACCTGCCCGTCGAGGGTGTCCAACAACCCCGACATCAGCACCAGCCAGCCTGCGAGGGTGATCGAGCCGAGACCGAACGCCACCGCCGAGGCCATGATGACCACGGCGCCGACGGTGGTGATGGTGTTGGGGGTCACCCCGGCCCGAACCAGTGCACCCACCAACGGCGCCGTGGCACGGAGATACCCCTGTTCGATCACTCCTGGAACAAGCTTGGCCACGCGCCCCCATCTCCGGTGGTCCGTCTTGGTCCGCTACCCGGTGGGCAGCGGCGGAAGGCCGAAAAGCTAACGGCCAGAAAGGGTTGGAGCAACGTGAAACAGGGAGGAGCCGTGCGGCCGGCAGGTCGCTGGTCCACCCACCCGTGGCTTGGGCAGTGGGGGCCGGCTGGCGGATCGGGGACGCGCACCGCGACCGGCGACGGCCTAACCCCGTCGATCCCCGGTCCGGCGGGCGAATCGCATCCTCGTGGCCCCGACAACCGCGATGGCCAGCGCGACCAGGGAAAGCACCGAGCCGGCGCGCGACTCCATGGGGAACGACACGTGGACGACCCCGAAGACGAACAGCCCCGCACCGAAGACTTCCATCCCGCCGACTCTGGGCTGACCGGGATACCGCTTCCGGGAGAGGAGCATGACCGCAATGGCGATGATGCCGATCCCTACCGCGATTCGCATCCACTGTTCAGACATGTCCTGCCCCCGGGTGTGTGGCATGAACCTGCGATGGCTCCCGGCAATCTGGGGCCTGCCGCCCAGCGATGGCAACATCAGCGTTCGGGACGCCACCCACCGGGTCAGACATCATCCGGCCGGGCGGGGCCAGATCTCCTCCTCCGGCCGACTGAACTCGAGCAATTCGACCGGTGCCCCGTTCTCGACGATGAAGGCCACCCGGACCCCGTCGGCCGGCGAACTCGGTGCCATCAGGAGTTCCTGCCCCGCCAGGGCCGCGTCGAGGTCTTCCACCACGAACGCGACGTGGGGGACCGTGCGGATCAACTCCGGGAGGGGGCAATCGGCGTCGAAGGCCATCCACTCGATGCCGTAACGGCTCGCGAAATACCCCGAGGCGGTCAGCTTCCACTCCGGACGGTAGTCCTCCGCCGGCAGCGCCCTGGTCGTCGGAATCCCGATGTGGTGGTAACGCATCGGCGCCGCGGCGGGATGGGAGCGCTCCGGGGCACGACGTGGCTTCATGGGGACACGTCCTCGGGAAGGGGGTGGGGATGGGCGGGATCGGGGTCGGTCGGTGGGGAACGAATCCAAGCATCGCCCCCGTCGGTGCAATCTGCCACCGTGGGCTGGTCGGCCCCTCGCTACCTTGGGAGTCCACCCATGTCCGGAGACCGGCCACCATGGCGGAAGATGATGGTGACATTCTGAGTGAGGCGGAGGCCGCCCGGCTCTGGGAGCGGGCCGCCGAAGCCGCCAAGGCGGCAGAGATCGCCAAGGCCACCGCCGCCGCGGCGAAAGGCACCCTCCCTGTCGTTCGAGGCGACGGGGACGCCCCGGAGGGCTACGCCCTCTCCCATGTCCGCGAGGCTGCCCTCGAAGCCGGCATTGCCCCAGAATTTGTCGAGGCCGCGCTGGCTGACCTGCGGACCGAGCGCGCCCTGCCAGCGACCGCTTCCGGTGGCGCCTTCGCCAGGCGATTCCTCGATGACCCGCCCGACACCCTGACCGCGCGACGGGTGATCGCGGCTGCACCAAGCGAGGTCCTCGCGGCGATGGAGGCCCTCTTCGTCTCGGAGCCATACCACTTGGTGCTGGTGGACCAACGTGGCGACCCCCTCGCCGGTGGGGTGATGCTCTTCGACATCCACAGCACCGCCTCCCCGTTCAACCCCGGCTTCGGCTACCAGATGCGGGACAGCGGTGTTCGGCAGCTCGCCATCATGTTGAGGCCGCTCGACGCCGAGGTACCCTCGTGCGAGGTCACCATCCACGGTCGCCTCACGTCACACCGGATCTCGGCGGGCCTCGGGGTGCTGCTGAGTTCCATTGTGGGTGCTGTCGGCGGCGCAGCAGGCGCCGGCGTGGGACTCGCGGTCATCAGCCTCGGGGTAGCGACCGCGGTTGGGCCCGTGCTCGCGGTGGGTGGCTTCGCGCTCGCCGGTGCCGGAGGGGTCAAGGGGTTTCGGGCGCTGCACCGCCGCTCCATGCGCCTCGGGCGTCAGGCGCTGGAGGGACTCCTCGGTGCGCTTGCCGGACGAGCTGGTGGTGGTTGGCTCGGGAGTCGGTGAGCAACCCTCCGGCGCGCCGCTCCCCGCACGGAGCAAGGGGTGCCGGGCTGCGGCCAACGCTCCTACCGCCTGCGGCTGGGGAGCGCGACCTTCATCTATCGATGGAACCCACCGAACGTCCCGAGGTACGCCGCCCCGAAGCCATCGAGGGCACCGCGGACGTCGGCACTCGGATTGCCGTAGACATAGAGCGCCGTCGGTTCGAGACAGCCGAGGAACCGCTCAGCGAACGTCGACCCGAAGGTCCCGATGTGCGCGAGCGCCGCGGCCGAGTCGACGTAGCGCTCATGGAGGTGGCAGGTCGATTCATCGGCCGAGAGAAACCACTCGTAGCCGATCGTGCCGGGCTCCTGCTGCGTCGAGGTCACCATTTCGGCCATGAGCGCCCGCAGCGCGTCCAGCTGACCATCACGGACCGTGAGTTGCAGATTCCACGAGACCATCTCTGACATGGCAACGCTCTCCTTCAGGGGTGGGGGGAACTCGGGAGTGAAAGAACGTCAGACAGACGACTTGCGCCAGTCTCCTTGCACCGTCACGGCCGTCGCGGTTCGCCTTCGGTTGCCCCCTGGGCGACCGAGATCACCAGGCCATCGGGATCGAGATACTGGGCGATGCGGACGCCGTGCACCGGCGTCGGTTCCTGGATCACGGTCACCCCATGATCACGCATCCGCCGATGGAAGATATCGACATCGGGGACCGAGAACCCGGTCCGGCAGCGACCCGCCGGCATGCGGTGGGGGTCGTCCCGCCGCGCGATGGGGTCCTCGCTGGCGTGCAGGGCCAGGGTGGCGCCCTCGGTCGCGAATTCGGACCACCCGGGAGTCTCGAACCTGAGTGGCACCCCGATCACGTCGCGGTAGAACGCGACACTGCGCGCCATGTCACTCACGAACACGATGGCATAGTCAATCTGCATGGCGCACCTCACGCTGTGGTCTGGTCGAACATCCACCCCATGATGGGCGGCGCGCGGCGTCACCCCTCTGCGATTGCCTCTCCACGCAGCCGTCGGGGCAGTCCCTCCGCAGCACCTCCCGTCCCTCGGCTATCGATACAGCAGGTACCCGGCCACCCGCTCGCGGAATCCCACCAATCCAGCCTCCCACCCGGCCACGATCGTGGCCGGATCATCGCCCCGTTCGAGGGCGGTCCGCAGCGAAGGACCACCAGCAAGGCGGTCGAAGGAGCCGCCGATCTCGATCTGCTCCGGATGCACCGCCCGGATCGCCGTCAGCAGGTACACCGCCGTGACGGCGGGATCGTAGCGCTCACGATCGGTGATCACCAAGCGGATGCCGTTCACCGCCGTGCCGGCGAACTTCCCGTCGCCCGGCGCCTCGGGGGTGAACCGCACCGCCTCATAGCGCACCCCTGGCAGGGCGTATCCCTCCATCCGGACGATCACCGCCGCGTGATTGAGCCATGGCGCACCGACCTGATGGAAGGGAAGGTCTGTCCCCCGTCCCACCGAGAGTGCCGTCCCCTCGAAGAGGCAGGTCCCCGGATAGTGGAAGAGCGCATCGACGTCCTTGAGGTTGGGGCTCGGAGCGCGAAACGGCAGCTCGGTCGTCTCGAAGAACTCCGCTCGCCGCCACCCCTCGGCCGGAACCACCGTGAGCGCCGCCCCGACCGCCATGTCGGCATTCGCCAACAGCGCCGCCTCCCCAAGGGTGAGCCCGGTGCGCATCGGCATCGCCAGCCGACCGACCATCGACTGCCATGCGGTGTCGAGGATGTTCCCCTGCATCGCGGCCCCGCCGATCGGGTTGGGTCGGTCGGCGATCAGCACCGGGATATTGGCGGATGCCGCGGCCCGCATCACCTCCACCGCGGTGGCGAGGTAGGTGTAGTAGCGGGCGCCGACATCGGGGAGGTCGATGACGAGGACCTCGATGCCCTCGAGCATCTCCGGCGTCGGCCGCACGGTGCGACCGTAGAGCGAGTAAATTGGGATCTGGCTTGCCGAATCGACGCTCGACTCGACCCGCTCGCCGGGATCGGCAGCGGCGGAGAGGCCGTGTTCAGGGCCGAAGAGGGCCACCAGCTGGATCGGTGCCGCCCGGAAGCGGGCCACGACGCTGATCCCCCGGGCGTCGACCGCGGCGAGATTGGTGACCACGCCGGTCCGCTTCCCCTCGATGAGGTGCAGCGAATCGGTCAGCAGGACGTCAATACCGGGGCGGACGGCACCTTCGCCGACCCCAGGTTCCGCCCGTGATGTGGCGCAGGCCAGGCCACCGAACGGCGCAACCAGACTCAGTGTCACCGCAGCGACGGCCTTCCACCCATGAATCCCGGACTCCCTGTGCGTCATCCCCTGCCGACCCTTTCGATTCTGCTCACCGTGGCCTGTGCGGCCGCCGCGCCCGCCACCAGCACGGTAGCTCGTGGACCGCATCCAGCGCCATACCTTGGCGAACGGGAGCTGGTTGCCCCGGCGCTCGACACCGTCGACGCCCTGCTCCGGTCGCTCACCACACGCCAGAAGGTGGCCCAGTTGGTGATGCCCTGGCTGCTTGGTGATTCGCTGGCCGATGGTGACGCGACGATGCGCCAGGCGATCGAATGGGTGGAGTCACTCGAGGTCGGCGGGATCATCATCTCGACCGGGACGCCACGCCACATCGCCTGGAAGATCAACGCCCTGCAGCGGCGCGCGCCGCTGCCACTGCTCATCGCGGCCGACTTCGAGGCGGGCACCACCCTTCGGATGGCAGCGGGCACTCCCTTCCCCACCCAGATGGGCATCGCCGCCGGCGGCCGACCCGAGGATGCCTATCAGATGGGCCGGATCACCGCCGTCGAGGGCCGGGCCGTCGGGGTGCATCTCACCTTTGCCCCGGTGGCCGACCTCAACAGCAACCCCAACAATCCGATCATCAACACCCGCGCCTTCGGCAGTGATCCCGCCGATGTGAGCCGCTACGTCGCCGCGGCGATCCACGGGATGCGCGATGGCGGCATCCTCTCGACGGCGAAGCACTTCCCGGGTCATGGTGACACCGAGACCGACTCACACCTTGCCCTGCCGACGATCACCGCCGGGTGGACGCGCTTCGACACCCTCGAGCTGGTGCCGTTCCGTGCGGCGATCGAGGCCGGCGTTGACGCCATGATGTCGGCCCACATCGCGCTGCCGGCCCTCGACGACGGGGCATCGCGAGCCGGGACCCTCTCCCCGGCGATTCTCACGGGTGTGCTGCGCGATTCGCTCGGCTTTGCGGGGCTGGTGGCTACCGATGCCTTGAGCATGGGGGCGATCGCGAAGGAGATCGGCGCCGATGAAGCGGTGGTCAGGGCCTTCGAGGCTGGCAGCGACTTGCTCTTGATGCCCCTCGATGTCGGCTCGGCGATCGAGGCGATGGTGGTCGCGGTCGAGAACGGCCGCATCAGCATCGAGCGACTCGACGCGTCGGTCCGCCGGGTGCTCGCATTCAAGGCGAGGGTGGGGATCTTCACCACACGCCTGATCGACGAATCAGCGGTGGATGATGTGGTGGCCAGCCCCGAGTTCCTGACGATCGCCCGCGAGGTGACCCAACGGTCGGTGGTCCTCCTCACGGACTCGCTCGGCACCGTGGCCGCTCTGCGTGGGGCCCCCCAGCGCGTCGCCCTGATTTCGGTGGTTGACGGGAGGGCGCGCCTCGGCGAGACCCTCGCCACTGACCTCCGAGCAGCCGGGTACGAGGTGACCTGGGTCCGGCTCCCCACCTCGCCCTCCCGAGCGGAACGTGCGGCGGCCGAGCAGGCGATCGACGCAGCCCCGGTGACCATCCTCGCGACGGCGGTTCGCTGGGGCTCCTCCCGTGGCCGCATCGGTCTTGAACCGGCGACGGCAACCCTGCTCACCCAACTCGCCGCCAGGCAGCCCACGATCCTGGTCTCGTTCGGATCGCCGTATGTCATCGGTCAGGTGCCGACAGCCTCGAGTTACCTGATCGGCTGGGCGCAGACCGCGATGGCCGAGGCGGCCATCGCCAGGGCGCTCTCTGGCCAGGCCCCGATTATCGGCACGGCCCCGATCGAGATCCCGCCGAGCTTTGCCCTCCGCACCGGCATCCAACTCGGCACCACCCCATGAGGAGCCTGATTCTCGCCCTCGTCCCGCTCAGCGTGGGGGGATGTGCTGCCGGACCGCCTCCGGAGCAGCCACTGCCGAGGAGCGCGGCGCTCGCCACACGGCTTGCCCCGGCGGTGCGCGTGCTCGACTCGCTGATCACCACCGAACAGCTGGCGCCCGGTGCCGTGCTGGCCGTGACAGTCGGCGGAGAACGCCTCGTCCACGGGACGGGTCGGTTGGGGCTCGACGATGCCACGATCCCCGATGGCGGCACCCTCTACGACATGGCCTCGCTCACCAAGGTGATCGCGCTCACGACTCTGGCGATGATGGCGGTCGACGAGGGACGCCTCAACCTCGACACCCCGGTGGCGGAGTACCTCCCCGACTTCGCTCGCGGGCTCGGCCCGAAGCGCGATGTCCTGGTTCGGGACCTGTTGCTGCACGACAGCGGCCTGCCGGCCCACCGACGGCTCTGGGAGGAGACGGTCGTGCGCAACGGGGCCATCCTCCGGAGCGTGACCTCTGATCTGCATGCCGCCCCGGGACGGGAGATGGTCTACTCCGATCTTGGGGCCATCACCCTGATGGCGATCCTCGAGCAGCTCTACCACACGCGGATCGACCGACTGTTCGACGACCGCCTGGCCAAGCCCCTCGGCATGGTGCGCAGTCGCTTCCTGCCGCCAGGGTCCTGGCGCCGTGCCATCGCACCCACCGAACAGGATCCGTGGCGGGGCCGGATGCTGCACGGCGAGGTCCACGATGAGAATGCCTCGCGGCTGGGCGGCGTCTCAGGCCATGCCGGGCTCTTCTCGACCGCCGACGACCTGCTCAAATTTGTCGAATGGGCCAAGGCGGCAGCGCGCCGCGAGGTCACCAGCCCAGCGGCGCCGTCAGGCTTCCAGAGCTGGACCGTCACCCAGGATCACCCGGCTGGATCCTCGCGGGGGCTCGGCTGGGACACCCCGAGCGGCCGGTCGAGCTCGGGCACGCTGATGAGCGCCCTGAGTTTCGGACACACCGGCTTCACCGGCACCTCGATCTGGATCGACCCGACCCGTGACATTGCCATCGTCCTGCTCACCAATCGGGTCCATCCGACGCGCAACACGCCCAACTTCTCGCTGGTCCGCGCCGCGGTCGCCGATGCCGTGATCCGAGCCCTCTGGCCCGACGCCGAGCCGCGGGAGGTGGCACCTCGATCTCGCTGAGGCGCCACCACGAACGTTCAGCGGAAGTCGCCGCGGCCGCCTTGCCCCCGGCCCGAGAAGGACCTTCCCAGACGGTAGGAGAAGCGCACCATCAGGTGCCGACCCAGCGATGCAGTCCGCTGCTCCCTGATCAGGGTGGCGTTGCTGATGATCGAGACCCCCTGGTTCTGGTTGAGCAGGTCGATTCCTGCCAGCTCGATCTCGCCGAGTCCGTTGAACAGGAGTCGCGAGATGGACGCTTGCCACAACGTCACGTTGTCGACCTGACCGAACAGCTGCTGGTCGTAGATCTGGTAGGTGACGTCGCTGTCGAGGGTCCAGTCACCGCTCAGGTACCACGATCCGAGGGCATAGAGGGTGGTGTTGAGGTAGTCCTTGTTGAGCTCGTCGTTGAGCGAGTAGCTGACGTTGTTGAAGGCGAGCTTGACGCCGGCGGTGAGGTCGTAGTTCTGCTTGAAGCGGTTCTGGAGCTTGAGGCCGACACCGTGGGTCACGACCCTGCTGTCGTTGGCCACGCTGTTGACGAGCTCGGAGCCGGTCGAGCGATCGAAGCTGTAGTTGAGGTCCGCCTGGATGCCCAGCGAACGAATCGGTGACCCGATGCTGCCGCCGGCACTGGTGTTCCAGCCGTTGCCGTAGTTGATCGGCATGACCTCCTGCTTGCCGGCGTCATCGATGGTCCGCGACGAGACGATCTCGTCCCGGGTGGTCGAGACGTTCAGGTAGCTCGACAGGCTCAGGAACGAGAACTGGTCGAAGAATCGGTAGTCGACCCTGCCGTTGTGACGGTACTCGGGCTGCAGGTCGGGGTTGCCGATGTAGACGTTGAGCGGGTTGGTGACGTTGCTGAACGGCTGGAGCTGGGTCAACGAGGGCTCGTTGCTGTTCGTGGAGTACCGGAACGTCAGGTTCTTTCCGTCCCCCAGGTCGAGTCGCATGTTGGCCGACGGCAACCAGTTGGTGTAGCTGTTGCTGATCGTCTCGTCCCGGTCGATGATGGTGCCATCGAGCTGCGAATGCTGCACCTCGAGTCCCAGGGTCATGCGGGTGGAGGCACTGTTCCGGCTGAGACGGGTGCCTCCGCTCAGGTAGCTGTAGGTTCGCTCGAAGGCGCTGCTGAGCAGGTCGTTGGGTACCGGGGTGCCACTGCCCAGGTCGTCCACGGCGATGTCCTGGTCCTCATCAATGCTGCGGTGCTGCCCGAAGAGCTCGAGGACACTGCCGCTCCCGAGTGGCTCGACCAACGAGAGCCGCTGGGTCAGTGACAGGGTCCGGCCGTCCTGCTGGTTGGTCTGCCAGGTGTCGAGGGAGTCCCTGCCACCACCCGGCACGACAAACGACGTCAAGGACCGGATCTCGGTCAGCCGATCGGGGGACGAGAGGGAGGCGGTCGCCTCGGCCACCAGCGAGCGGCCGGCGGTGTTCAGCCGCTTGCGCCAGGTGAGGTTGGCGTTGCCGCTGAGGTTGTCGGATCCAGTGCCGAGGTTGGTCCGGGCACTGTTCTTGAATGCCCCGGAGACGTCTCGGGTCTCCTGGTCGCTCAGGCGAGCGGAATGGTTCGAGTTGTCCGCGAGTGAGCCCCGAAAGCGCAGCTGGTGCCAATCACTCAGGGAGTATTGGCCGTCGAGGTTGAAGCGATTGGTCGTGGCCGAACTGGTCTCGCCGCTGGTCACGTCTCGCTCATTCGAGATCAGGGCGCCCTGGAGCTGCTGCTCGTTGCTGACCCGATCGATGCGGTCATCGTTGTCGTTCCTGGAGAAGCTGCTGCGCAGCCAGCTGTTGTTGCCAAAGTCCTGGCTGGCATTGAGGGCAAACGAGATCGACTCGTGGAAGCCCTCGCTCTGCCCGCCCTCCTTGCCGAAGCCCCGCTGGCCGATGTTGTTCAGGTTGGCAAGGCCCGCCAACTGGACCGTGGATGAGAAGCGGTTGATCGAGGCAGCGGCTGTGTAGCGAGGGTCCTCGCCAGAGGGTGCACCCGCGACGGTCTCGCTGCCGTCGACTCCCGGACCCCCTCCACCGAGCAAGCGACCGAAGTAGCCGACCCTGGCATCCGCCTTCAGCTCGAGGTTGATGGTCGTCTCCTCGTTGCCATCCTCGATGCCCGTGAACTCGGCCATGTCGGATCGCTTGTCGAAGACCTGGACCTTGTCGATCGCGTCGGCAGGGAGATTCTGGGTGGCGATCTTGGGATCACGGCCGAAGAACTCCTTGCCATCGACGAGCACCTTCTGGACGGTCTTGCCCTGGGCGGTGATGGTGCCATCGGACCCGACCTGGATCCCGGGCAACAGCTTGAGCAGTTCCTCGGCCGTCGCGTTGATTCGGGTCTTGAAGGCAAGCGCATTGTACTCGAGGGTGTCGGGCTTGTTGATGATCGGGACATGGTCGGCGTTCACGACGAGCTCATCGAGCTCCACCACCCGGGCCTCGAGCGACACCGCGGCGATCTCGAGGTTCGCGCCGGTGACGGCAA
>JAHEFN010000281.1:0-983 GCA_024640185.1 Gemmatimonadota bacterium
AGCCGGCGGGCGAACCGATCGGTCGCTCAGGGCCCGCGCCGCGAACACCCTCTGTTGGCAGGGGAGCCTCGGTGGAGAGGCCCGAGCGGTGCTCCCCGCGTGTGACCTCGCGATCGGCACCGGCGCCTCCGAGGACGTCGCCCGATTCCACGACTCCCGCGGTCTCGCCCGGGCGCTCACCGGCGACCTCGCTGGCGCCGCATCGGACTATCAGGCGTATGTCGACCTGACCCGCCGCGCCGGGCTCCCGGCCACGGCGGTGGCGCGGCAGACGAGCTGGGTTGCCGAACTGCGCGCCGGCCTCAACCCGTTCACCGACGAGCTGCTCGACCAACTCCGCGGCAACTGAGCGCGCTCCCCAACCGAGGGGCTCAGCGCCCCCAGAGTTGGATGAGTTCTGCCACGACGCGCTTCGCCTCGTCGGGGTCCCCGCTGCGGATCGCGTCGGTGGTGCAGTGGGTGAGGTGATTCTCGAGCAGCACCTTTCCCACTCCGCGGAGGGCCTCCTGCACCGAGGCGATCTGCACCAGCACGTCGGCACAGTAGCGCTCGTCCTCGACCATCCGGTGGATGCCGCGCACCTGGCCCTCGATGCGGCGGAGCCGCTTTGAGAGTCCCTCCTTGGTGTCGGCAGGCAGATGAACGGCATGACGGGGCAGGTCGGTCATGTGGGCTGCCATCCTCTCAGGCGAAGTGAGTTCGACACCACGCTGACACTGCTGAAGGCCATCGCAGCGCTGGCGATGATCGGCGAGAGCAGCAATCCAAGCGCCGGATAGAGCGCGCCGGCGGCGATCGGGATGCCGACGACGTTGTAGATGAAGGCCCAGAAGAGATTCTGCCGCATGGTGGCCATGGTGCGCCGGGAGAGGGCGACCGCATCGGCGACCGCCCCGAGGTCATCGCGCATCAGCGCCACATCGGCGGCCTCCACGGCGACATCGGTGCCGCTCCCCATCGCCATGCCGATGTCGGCCCTGGCC
>JAHEFN010000281.1:993-3460 GCA_024640185.1 Gemmatimonadota bacterium
CGCCACCACCCGGCCCTCCCGTTGCAGCCGCTCGATCTCGGCGACCTTCCCCTCCGGCAGCACCTCGGCCACCACCGTGGCGATGCCGGCCTCCCGCGCGATCGCCTCCGCGGTCCCCCGCAGGTCGCCGGTCAGCATCACCACGTCGAGTCCCATCGCGGTCAGACGGTGCACCGCGGCGACCGAGCTGGTCCGTACCGGATCGGCAATCCCGATGAGGCCGGCGTACTCGCCATCGACGGCGACGTGGACCGGGGTCCGCCCGGCGGCGGCGAGGCGACGCGCATCGTCGACCAGTCGAATGGTGATCGACGTCTCGGACAGCATCGCGGCGTTGCCGACGACCACCGTGGAGCCATCGACCACGCCGCTCGCCCCCTTGCCGGTGACCGACGCGAACGCCGTCACGGCGTGGAGTCCCACGCCACGCTCGGTCGCCGCGGTCACCACGGCGGCGGCCAGGGGATGTTGGCTCGCCCGCTCCAGCGAGGCGGCAAGGCCGAGGAGCCGTTCGATCTTCAGGCTCGCGCCCTCGGGGAGCAGCACGTTCGTGACGCTGGGCGTCCCCTCGGTGACCGTGCCGGTCTTGTCGAGCACCACGGTATCGATCCGGCCAGCCCGCTCGAGGGCCTCGCCGCCCTTGATCAGGATGCCGAGTTGGGCCCCCTTGCCCGTGGCCACCATGACCGCCGTCGGTACGGCAAGCCCCATCGCGCACGGGCAGGCGATGATCAACACCGAGACCGCCGCGGCGAAGGCACGGATGGCGGGTGCCGCATCCACCAGCACGAACCAGATCACGAAGGTGGCGATCGCCAGCGAGATGACCACCGGAACGAAGATGCCGCTGATGCGATCGGCGAGGCCCTGAATCGGGGCGCGTGAGGACTGCGCATCACGCATCAGCCGGACGATCTGGGCGAGGACCGACGAGGCACCGAGGGTCGTGGCACGAGCCCGAAGCATGCCGGTGCCATTGATCGTTCCGCCGATCAGCCGGTCGCCAGGGTCCTTGCGGACCGGCAACGATTCGCCGGTGAGCATCGCCTCGTCGACCGCACTCTCGCCGTCGAGGACCTCCCCATCGACCGGGATCCGCTCGCCGGGACGGATGACGACCACGTCACCAGCGACCACCTCGCTGACGGCGATGTCCACTTCCGTGTCGCCGCGAACCACCCGGGCGCTCGCCGGCTGGAGATCGGCGAGCGCGCGCAGCGCCGACGCCGTCTGGCGCTTGGCTCGGGCCTCGAAGGCGTTGCCGGTCAGGATGAAGGCGATGATCAGGATCACCGCCTCGTAGTAGACATCGGGGGCGACGCCCCGGGAGAGGAAGAGCTGCGGCATCGTCGTGGCCAACGCGGACCAGCCGAAGGCGGCGCCGGTGCCAACGGCGATCAAGGTGTTCATGTCGGCGCCATGGTGCCTGAAGGCAGCCCACGCGCGAAGATAGAAATGGCGGCCCGCCCAGAGCATCACCGCCAGGGTGAGCAGGAGGAGGCCCCAGGAGAGTGCCGCGTGCGGGACCGCATACAGGAAGGGGAACGCCCCGCGGAAGATCGGGTCCAGCGCGGACATCACCCACGACATGAAGGCGTCATTCGTGGCGAGCCCGTGTGCGCCGGCGGTCATCAGGGGCATCGAGGCGATCATCGCCACGGCACCCGCCAGGGCCGCCACGATCGCCTTGCGGCGCAGCGAGACAAACTCCTCCTGCTGCGCGAGGTCCTGCGCCTCCTGTTCGGCGATGGCGTCGCGCTGCTCAACCGGAGGCGACGCGTCGTACCCGGTCGCCCTGACCACGGTGAGGAGGTCCTCCACCGTGGCCTGGGCCGGATCGAAGTGCACCGCGGCATTGGCCATCATCAGGTTGACCACGGCATCGCTGACGGCAGGGTGCTGAACGAGGGCGCGCTGCACCCGGGCCTGACAGGCTGAGCAGGTCATCCCCTCGACGCCGATGGTCACCTCACGGAGCGCTCCCGCGTCGGACCGCGCGGCCTCAGCCATCGTCGGGGCTCGCCTCTCCACCGGAGAAGAAGAACCACCAATTGACGGCCACGATCAGGGCCACCCCGAGGGCCACGACCAGCCACTCCGTCGGGGTCACCCGGCGCCCTCGACCAGGGTGACGCTGAAGCCTGCCGACTCCACCGCCGTGACCAGATCATCGCTGGTGGGTCCCGACTCCGGCAGCTGGACCTCGGCTCGACCGATCGCCACCGAGGTGATGGCGACCCCGGCGACCCCACCGAGGGCCGTGTTGACAGCGTTGAGGCAGTGGCCGCAGGACATCCCGTCGATATGCAACGTCACCGGCTTCATATACCCCCCCAGGGTATCGGGTTCGGCCAGTAATCTGGCCGCCGGGGCTCTCTGGCGCAAGACCGGGCAGCATGGCATGGCCCGTGCTATATCATTGACCAGCAGCCATGAACACCGAGCATCCCCCTCCGCTTGAGGCCTT
>JAHEFN010000282.1 GCA_024640185.1 Gemmatimonadota bacterium
GGAGGTCATGCCCCCCCAGCAGGGTGGCCGCCAGCTCGCGGAGTCGTTCGAGTTCCTCGGTGCGGCGCGATTGCGCGGCGAGGGCGCGGGAGAGGGACTGGCTGTGCCGCAACGCGCTCGCCCGACCGCGGCGCATGGCGATCAGGGCGATGAAGGAGGCCAACGCGGCCGCACTGAGTCCGGCGGTGCGCACGTCGAGGGTGAGCAGCGCCACCGCCCCCCACCCGCTGATCAGGGCATAGAGCACCAGCATCCGCACGGCGATCACCCTGTGATACCAGCGACGTGGTGTCTCTTGCGCCGGGGCGGCCACACGGATGGTGGACGCATCCCGCTTTGACGACGTCGAACTCAGGGCGCCTCCTCGTCGAGCGGAAGCAGGTGATGAAACACGGTCGTGCCATCCGACAACATCTGCCGGAGGTAGGGCCGGCACATCCCGCATTGATCACCGCAGCCGGTCTCCTCGATCAGTTGCTCGAGCGACCAATCATGATGCCGTGCCAGATCGAGCAGGGCGGTGAACGGTGACCGCTGGCAAACGCACCGATCGATGGTCGGCCGCAGCGGCCGCTGCGGGGAACCGTCCGCCAGCCAGCCGACAGCCGTCAAACCTTGTGGTAGATGACGCGGCCGGCCTTGGCCCCGTCATCGGCCTCATACAGCTCGAAATCGGCGAAGAAGCTCGGTGCCTCTGCTCGGAGCGTCTCCAGCACCCGAACCGCCAGATGACGAATCTCTCGCTCGGCGCCTTCGCCGAGCCTGAGTTCAAGCATCGTCCGCCACGCCCGGATATTGCCGCTCACGACAATCTTGGTCTCGGTGGCATTGGGGAGCAACGACCGCGCGGCCTCCCGAGCCATCTTCCGGCGGTGGATCCGGTCCTCGACCCAGGCGAAGCGCTCCATCAGCTGTTCGACCGCGCTGACATAGGCCTCCTGGGCCTGGCTCACCTGGGCCTGCCAGGCCTTCTCCAAGGCTTCGTCGCCCTGAATGGCGGGCGGCATCACGAAGGCCGCTTCCGACTCATCGACATATCGCTGCGAGAGCTGGGAATAACCGAACCCGGCACGGTGGCGCACCAACTCATGCGTGAGCGAGCGAGAGACCCCCTCGATCAGGAGCACGTAGACGGCATGTTCGAAGACCGAGCCGTGGCCCTGCCGGAGGATGTTGCCGAGGTACTCGCCGGTGCTGCGGTTGGCGGGGTTGCGCTGGCTCATGTAGCAGAGCCGGCCGGCGAATTCTGCCAGGCGCTCCCCATCGACACCGGGCTCGTGCCAGGCCACCGGGAGGTGCTCCGGCTCGATGAATTCGGGTCGGGCGATCAGGGTGACGCGCGGTTCGCGAAAGAGAGTCAGCATCTGGTCTGTGGCGAATGAGAAGTGAGGGTGCGGCGGCGTCTGGACCTCCGCAAACTAAGCACGCGACCCTTCGATCGCGCCTACCCAGTGCCCTGCCACCGCGCCTCGCCCCACCGCCGTTGGGTCTCGATCTCCCGGAGCTCCTGCTCGACCCCGGGTGGGAGCCCCGCGGCCTCCGTGCCGACCTTGAGCCGGGAGAGGGGGGCGGTGCCGTCCGACAGGATGACGCCGGGGTTGAACCGGCCGTCGGGGTCGAAGGCGCGTTTGACCGCCCGGAACGCCTCGAGCGCCTCCGGCCCGAGGAGCGCCTCGAGGACGCCGGCGCGGAGGCGCCCGGCCCCATGCTCACCGGCCGGGGTACCCCCGAGACGAATGACCAGCTCGGTCACCTCGTCGAAGATCCGCTGGACCCGTGCCAACCAGTCGGCCGCGCCGAGATCCGGCAGCAGGTTCACGTGGACATGCCCATCACCGGCATGGCCGAACATGACCACGTCCACCCCGACCGCGTCGCAGCTTCGCTGGATCCCCTCGAGGTAACGGTCGAGTACCGCCACCGGGACGCAACCATCCTCGATCACCTGCAGGGAGCGCCGACCATCGTCGATGGCCGCGAGCAGGGGTGACGCGGCGTGGCGGATCGCCCAGAGCGCCTTGCGCGCCTCGGGGGTGAGGGCCGTGGCGACCTCGAGCGCCAACGGCCCGAGCCGTCGGGTCGCCCCGGCAAGCCGCTCCGCCACGAGCGCGGTGTCCTCCCCCTCGAAGTCCACCAACAGGATGGCCCCGTGGGCACCGGGCATCGGGATCCCCTGGGCATCGAGGTGGGCAGCGATCAGCTGCAGCAACGAGCCGTCGAGCAATTCGATCGCCACGGGATCGAACGGGGCGAGCGCCGCGACGGCGACGGAGATGGCCCCGCGGGTGGGGAGGACGATCCGGAGCGACGCACAACAGGCCGGCGTCGGCTCGAGCCTGACTGTCGCCTCGGTGACAATCCCGAGGGTTCCCTCCGCGCCGATCACCAGGTCGAGCAGGTCGCCGGTCGCCCAGTAGCGGTGCAAGCCGTACCCGGCGGTGTTCTTCGTCGTGGCTGGCCAGCGTGCACGCACCGAGGGGGCATGCGCGTCGAGCATCGGCAGCGCCTCGGTCTGCCACCGATGGATCACCGGGTGATGAGGATCAGGGGCAACTCCGCGGCGCAACTCGAGCGGTCCATCGCCGGTCAGCAGCCGGACGGCATCGACCCAGCGATCGACCGCACCCAGGGCGTAGGATCGCGGTCCGGCGGCGTTGGTGCCGATCACACCCCCGATCGATGCCCAGGGAGCACTGGATGGATCGGGGCCGAATCGGAGCTGGTGGTGGGAGGCCTGGGCCTCGAGCGCACCGAGGGAGACCGATGGGGCCAGGCGAGCCGTCCGCTGCGCAACATCGATCGCAAGTTGGCCGAGACCGAAGCCGCTGAGGTCGACCACCAGGCCGGCGCCGACACTCCCGCCGTCCATCGCCGAGCCCGCCCCACGGGGCGTGACTGCCATGCCGCGCGCTGCCGCCCAGGCCAGCGCATCGCCCAACTCGGCCTCGGTGGCCGGACGCGCCACGGCCCGGGGGATGATCCGGTGCATTCCGGCGGCCTGGGCGTATCGAGCCCGGATCCCGGGATCGGTGGTCAGCTGGCGCATTGGGGCAATCAATCGCAACGGATGGCGAAGCAGTAGTGACGATCGGGACTTGACTCCGGAGGGGCAGTCCGGAGATTTCGCCGCGTGACTACCCGAAGAGCAGAACTCATCCATCTCGACGTCGACCGCCGACTCGGCCACGAATGGGACGAGTGGGACGGCACGCCGCTCCCCAATGCGGGAAACTTCGACGCCCCACCGGCGCTCTTCTTCCGCTGGGCGGTCCTCTCGCTGCTCGTGGCCTTCGGCATCCTCACCGCCGGGCTGTTCCTGCTGGCCCCGCGGCTCGCCCAGCTCCACCCTGCCCTCCCTGCTGCCGGCTGGTCGATCCTCTCGATCGCGGCGGGCCTGACCCTGCTCTGGTGGGCCCTGCTGGGACTCTCCTACCTCACCGGACGGGCGATGCTCCCGGC
>JAHEFN010000283.1 GCA_024640185.1 Gemmatimonadota bacterium
GATGTTCTCGTAACCGTGCACCCGAGCGATCTCCTCGATCAGGTCGATCTCACCCGTCAGGTCGGGTCGCCAGCCCGGGACATCGACCGCGATCCGGCCGTCATCCGGCTTGCTGACCACCGTGGCGCCGATCGCCACGAGGCAGCGCTCGATTTCCTTCCACGCAAGGTCGACACCGAGCACTTGGGTGACCCGCGAGGGGCGCAGGAAGATCCGTGGCGGGTGATCCGGTGCCGGGAAGCAGTCGATGGTGGAACCCTCAAGGGCACCGCCGGAGACGCTCACCAACAGACGCACCGCGCGGCGGAAGGCCTCGACGGCCCCCCAGCGATCGGTGCCACGCTCGAAACGCTGCGACGCGTCGGTCGAGAGTCCGACGGCCTTCTTCGCGGCACGAACTCTCGAGGGGGCGAACCAGGCGCACTCGAGGAAGATGTCGGTCGTGGTGGTGCTGACCTCGGTGGCCAGGCCACCCATCACCCCGGCGATGCCGATGGTCCGTTCGGCATCGGCGATCACGAGGGTCCCCGCGGGCACCTTCCGTTCGATGCCATCGAGCGTCGTGAGTGCCTCCCCGCCATCACGGGCGGCGCGCACGATCACCGCCGGCCCGGCCAACGTCGCCGCATCGTAGGCGTGCATCGGTTGGTTGAGTTCCAGCATCACATAGTTGGTGACATCGACCACGTTGTTGATCGAGCGCAACCCGACCGACTCGAGGCGTTCGACCAACCAGCGAGGGGAGGGCCCGATCGTCACGCCGCGGATCAGCGCGCCGAGGAATCGTCCGCAGCCGTCACGGTCAACGATCGCCACGCGCACACCACCGACGGTTGCCTCATCGGCAAACCGTGTCGGGGTCGGCAGGTCGAGTTCGGCGAGGCCGGGAATCTCCGGCAGCCGATAGGGGATGCGATAACTGATCGCGAGTTCGCGGGCGATCCCCTTGTGACCGAGCAGGTCGGGACGGTTGGGGGTCACGTCGATCTCGAGTCGGTCGTCACTGAGCGGCAGCACCTCGAGCAGCGGGGTCCCGGGTGCGGCATCGCTCTCGAGGGTGAGGATCCCGTCGTGTTCCTCCCCGAGGCCGAGTTCGCGGGCCGAGCAGAGCATCCCCTCCGACGCCTGACCGCGGATCTTGCTCTTCTTGAGCGTGAGGCCACCGGGAAGGGTCACCCCGATCCGCGCCAGCGGGTAGCGCGCTCCCGCCGCGAGGTTGGGGGCTCCGCAGACCACCTGCAGGGTGGCACCGCTGCCATCATCCACCGTGGCGATGCGGAGGCGATCGGCGTCGGGGTGTGGTGCGACCGCCGTCACCAATCCGACGACGATCGGCGCCAATGCTGCCCCCACCGCCTCGATGCTGTCGACCGGCGCGCCGAGCATGGCCAGGCGATCCGCGGCATCGCGCGGGTCGATCGTCTGGCGCAGGAAGCCCTCGAGCCACCGTCGGGAGGCCAGCATCAGGCGAGCCTCCCGAACTGGGAAAGGAAGCGCATGTCGCCACTGTAGAGCAGCCGGATGTCCGGCACCCCGTAGCGCAGCATGGCGATCCGCTGCGGCCCCATGCCGAAGGCCCAGCCAGTCCACTCTTCCGGATCGAGATCACACCCCTTGAGCACCTGCTCGTGCACCATGCCGCAACCGAGGATCTCCATCCAGCCGGTGCCCTTGCAGGCACTGCATCCCTCGCCGCCGCAGAGCAGGCAACCGACGTCCATCTCGGCGGACGGCTCGGTGAACGGAAAGAACGACGGACGAAAGCGCACCCGGGTGTCGGCGCCCAGAAAGCGCCGTGCGAAGTGGGTCAGTGTCGCCTTGAGGTCAACAAAGGTGATGCCGCGATCGACGGCGAGCCCCTCGATCTGCGAGAACGCCGGGGCGTGCGACGGATCGAAGGGGTCGTTGCGATAGACCATGCCCGGAATCACCACCCGGTATGGCGGTGGTCCGCCTCGCATGACGCGGATCTGCACCGGTGAGGTGTGGGTCCTCAGCAGCAGTCGCTCGGCAGGGGCGTCCCGGCCCTGGTCGAGGTAGAGGGTGTCGTGCATGTCCATCGCGGGATGATCGGGCGGAAAGTTGAGGGCGTGGAAGTTGAGCTCCTCGTTCTCGACCTCGGGCCCGAGGGCCACGGTGAAGCCGAGACTGCGGAAGATCTCCACGATCTCATCGATCACCTCGGTCACCGGGTGCCGACTCCCCACCCACGCGGCGCGCCCCGGCATCGTCGGGTCGATGGCGGACCTGGCCGCATCCCTTGACGCGGCCCGCAGCACCTCGCGGCGGGCGGCGAAGGCCGCCTCGAACTCGCCCTTGAGGGTGTTCAACGAAGCGCCCGCCTCACGGCGCTGCTCGATGGGAATCGAGCCAAGCGCCTTGAGGCGGGCATTCAGTTCACCCTGCTTGCGACCCAACACCGCGATCTCCTCGGCTTCGAGCGCCGAGGCGTCGAGGCTCGCGACCCGGTCAAGCCGGTCGCGGAGCGAGGTGAGGTCGTACGTGTCGGCCACGACCGCCTACTGCTGGGCCTTCGCCACCTCGGCCAGCTTCGCAAAGGCATCGGCATCACGCACGGCCAGGTCGGCGAGGACCTTCCGGTTGATCTCGACACCGGCGGCCTTGAGTCCGGCCATCATCCGCGAGTAGGACAGCTCGTGCAACCGGGCTGCCGCACCGATGCGGGTGATCCACAGGCGACGGAAGTCGCCCTTCTTCTTGCGCCGGTCGCGATAGGCGTAGGCGAGTCCCCGCTCGACCGTTTCCTTGGCCGCCTTGTACCGCTTGCTCCGGGCCCCGACCGCGCCCTTCGCCTGCTCCATGATCTTCTTCTTGCGCGCGTGATGCGCGACGCCGTTCTTCACCCGTGACATGCTATGCTCCTCAGTGCTGGATCAGGCGGATGGTCCGCGAATAGTCGGCTGAGCTCACCAGGGTGGACTTCCCCAGCTTGTTCTTCCGCGCCTTGGCCTTCTTGGTCAGGATATGGCGCAGATTCGCCTTGTTCCGCTTGATCTTTCCAGTCCCCGTCAGGGTGAAGCGCTTCGCGGCTGCGCGCTTCGTCTTCATCTTCGGCATGCGTCGTTCTCCAAAAAATGCTGCGGTCAGCCCGCGTTACTTCGGCGCGAGCACCATGATCATGTTGCGCCCGTCCTGCTTCGCGGGCTGCTCCACCTTGCAGATGTCCTCGAGATCGGCGGCCACCCGGTCGAGCACGGCCCTGCCGAGCTCGGGATGGGCCATCTGCCGGCCACGGAACATCATCGTCACCTTGACCTTGTTGCCGTCGCCCAGGAACTCCCTGGCGTGGCGGGTCTTGAAGTCGAAGTCGTGGTCGTCGATCCCGGGGCGGTACTTCACCTCCTTGAGGTGAATCACGTGCTGCTTCTTCTTGGCCGCCCGGGCCGCCTTCGCCTCCTCGAACTTGAACTTGCCGTAGTCCATGATCTTGACCAC
>JAHEFN010000284.1 GCA_024640185.1 Gemmatimonadota bacterium
CTCGCGAGCCAGGTTGGGGCAATGAACGAGCGCATTGTCCTGGGCGGCGACGCCGAGGCGCGCACCCGCCTCGAGGCTTTGGGTTTCCGCCCCGAGGGGACCCTCGAGAACCTCAGCCTGATGGTGTTCTCGCTTCCGGCGGGCGTGAGCCCCGGCGATCTCGAGTCGAGCTGCTACCTCACCCAGACCGATCTCGACCCTCTGCGAAGAATGGGCTAGAACAGTGGTGGCGGTCCTGCTGTGGACGCTGGTCCCGCTCGTCGTTCTCCACGGCTCGATGTGGCGGCGTTCGCGCGAACTCCTGAGGTTCCAGCTGGCGTTGGATATCGTGATCGCGGTGGTTGTCGGGCCGGCCCTGTTGGTGGGTGGAGACCTCAATCCCGTCAGATGTCTGGAGCGTAACCAGCCCTTCACCGAGAACGAGTGGTCGCAAGTCACCGATTTCCAACCGACCCAATCGGATCTGGTCCTGCAGTTCCATCCGTGGTGGGCGGCGACCCGCGAGCAGGTGCTTCAGGGACGCCTGCCACTGATCGCAGATGACATCGGTGGTGGTCTGCCGCTGCTCGCCAACGGGCAGACCGGTCTGTGGGCGCCCGTGATGTTGCCGGTCTGGGTCCTCGGTCCCGAACGCGGGACGACGGTCATGGCTTTGTGGAAGATCGAGCTCGCGGGTCTCGGCGCCTTTTTCTTTTTGTGGCGCGTGTGGCGGCTGCGGTGGACGGCCGCCACCGTCGGAGGCCTGGCCTACGCCGGCGGCACCTATCAAATGGCGTGGTTGCTGGTTCCTCTGAGTTGGGTCACGGCGGTCGTGCCGTGGATGTGGTGGTTGACCGTGTCCGTGCTGCGGCGGCGTGCGGGTTGGCGGGGCGCGGTCGGTCTCGGGGTGGCGTGCGGGTGGTTGCTGGGCTGCGGTCTCCACCCGGAGACGGCGGCAATCGCGATTGGCTCGGCATTTTTGTGTGGGCTCGTGCTCCATTGGCGGAGGTGGTTGCGAGTGGGTGCGGCGGCCGTGATCATGGTGGTGGTGTCCCTCGTGCTGGCGTGGCCGACCGTCGGCTACATCGGCGCGTCATCGAGGCTCGAGGTGGCCCGCGATCAGCGCCCAAACCTGAAACCGATCCCGGACGGCTGGCGCGGCCTGGCGTCGCGGCAGATGCTGCTGCCGATGGTCAACGGCCACCCCGGGCGCGGCGATTGGACGGCCCCCTTCCCCTATGCCCCGGCGGCCACCGGCGTCGGCGGCCTCACTCTGGCGCTGCTGGCGGCGGGGTCGGTGCGCCGCCGCTATCGAAGCCTTCTGTGGGCCGCGTTGGCCTGTCTCGGGGTGGCTGCGGTTCTATACCTCCGGTTGCCCCCGTTCGACTGGTTGCTCGTGCGCGTGCCGCCATTCGATCGGATGACCCTGCCCCGATTTGCGGCCCTCGTTCCGTGGGTCGTTGCGGTGTGCGCGGCGCTCTCCATGGACGGCGCCCTCAACGGACGTCTCCGGGGAGTGGGCCGGCGCTGGTCGCCGGTGGTGCTGTTGGCCGGGACCGCCGTCCTTTTCAAGCCGTGGCAGCTGGCGCCGGTGGATTTCCTGCTCGTGATCGTGACTGTTGCTTCCGCTGCGGCGGCAGCGATGCTCATCCGCCGTCCCACCGTCGTGGCCTGGCTGGTGGCGGTCGAGCTCGCGTGCTATGCGGTCGGTATCAACCCTGTGGCGGCGGCCGGAGATCGCATGCCCCGGCCCGAAGTCCTCGAGCGCCTGGCGGCGCTCCAGGCAGCGGAGGGCGGACGGATCATGGGCATCGACGGGATGCTGCCCGCAAACCTCGCGAGTCGATACGGTCTTGCCGATCTCAGGGCCTACGACCCTCTGCGACCGCGGCCGTTTGCAGCGATGTTCGCCGAGCTCGGTCAGACGGACACGGTGCTTGGCGGGCCGGTACATCTCGCGCCACCGCGGCTTGTGGGCGCGTGGTCGGTGCGTTTTCTGGTTTCCGGGCCGCATCGTGCGGTCGATGATTGGGACGAGGTGTGGCGCGGCCGCGACGGAGTCGTGTGGCGAAATCGGGAATGGCTGCCGGAAGTGCGGGTGGTTGGCCGGACGGTGACCGGAGGACCGGATCTGTTGGTTTCGGGCACGATTGATTTCTCGACGACAGCGGTGGTTCCAGGGGGAACGCCGACGGTGGGCGCCAGCGTTGTCAACTTCCGGGTCGATCTCCTGCAGGGTTCACGAATCGACGGAACCGCCGACTGCAACGGCCCGTGCCTGGTACTGGTGGCCCGTCCGTGGGCGCCGGGGTGGTCGGCCGCGGTGGACGGCCGGAGACAGCCCGTCGTGCGCGCCAATCTCGCGGGTCTCGGTGTCGTGGTGCCTCCGGGCCGGCACCGGGTGGAGTTCGATTACAGGCCGTGGCGGTGGGGAGATGGGGTACCCTGATGAGCGTGGACTCCGCCCCCGATCTCTCAGTCGTGGTTCCGATCTACAACGAGATCGGCTGTGTCGATCCGTTGGTCGAGAGGGTGCGTGGCGCCCTCGAACCGACGGACCTGAAATGGGAGTTGCTGGCGGTTGACGATGGTTCGACCGACGGCACAGGAGAGCGGTTGGACGAGTTCGCGTCGGCCGATCAGCGCGTCAGGGTCCTCCACTTCGTTGCCAACTGCGGCCAGTCGGCGGGGCTTGACGCCGGATTCCAGCATGCGCGGGGGCGTCTGGTGGCCCTGCTCGACGCCGACCTCCAGACCTACCCCGAGGATCTGCCGAAGCTGATCGACATGCTCGAGAGCGAAAAGGTCGACGCGGTGGTGGGTATCCGCGCCGAGCGACGCGACACCGGGTGGAAGAAGTTCAGCTCGCGTTTTGCCAACGGCGTCCGCAACCGGCTGACGCGGGAGGATATTCAGGACACGGGGTGTCCCATCAAGGTTTTCCGGGCCGACGCCATTCGCAAGGTCAAGATGCTGACCGGGATGCACCGCTTTCTGCCGACCCTGCTGCGGATGGAGGGCTTCACAGTCCTCCAGGTGCCGGTCCGCCACGCCGAACGGGTCGCCGGGAAGAGCAAGTACGGCACTTGGGATCGCGCCTTCTCCGGGCTCCGCGACGCGCTGGGCGTGAGGTGGATGCAGGACCGCCGGATGAAGTGGAAGGTGCGGTAGGGAGAACGCTCCGACAGGAGTTTTCCTGATCGCACATCCCGATTTTCTCAGCCGCATTGCCCGTGAGTGCCCCCCTTGAGGATGTTTGCGACCGAAACACCCACTCGTGTCGACGCGGGATGGTCGCAAGACCCTCAAGGACGGCACGTCCGGTGGGCGAGAATGTCGCGCCGCTCTTCGCCGTCCGAGAGATTCCGCCTTTCTGAACGCCCTTCCCGAAAGTTGCCTCCTTCAACATTGTTGGCCCGGGAGTTCCGGCCGACGTCGAGGGAGATGGGCCCAACAATATTGAAGATGGCACGCTC
>JAHEFN010000285.1 GCA_024640185.1 Gemmatimonadota bacterium
CGAGATTATTGAGAATGCGTTCCCGTGATCGCATCGTGTCACTCTTTGTTGTTGGGCGGGCGGATTCGGGCATGAAAGTCGCAGTTTCTCAGGTCATGAAGGCGAATCATCGAAGCCGGGGAACCGGCGCGTTCACGCTCACGGAAGTGCTGATGGTCACCGTGATCCTCGGCATCCTGGCCGCATTGGCCTCGCCGAAGGTGTACCGCAGCACCGCTGGAGCCCGGGTGGATGAGGTCGCCGCCATCGTGGCCCGAGACCTGGAGACGGCCCAAACGCTGGCCGTCCGCTTCAGGCGGGATCTGGTGGTGACCGAGACGTCACCCGAAAGCTATACGATCCGGGACGCGGCGCCGCCGCCAGATGACACGATCCGGCTGCGTCGATTCGTTCAGGAGCTGTTGGACGGCCCGGCTATTGAGTTGCAGTTCTCCTCTCCGGCGGTTCGGCTCCTCGCTACCGGTTCGGCGAGCGAAGAACTGCGGGTGATGGTGACCGCCGGCCGGGCCGCCACATCGGTGATCCTCCGTCCCGAGGGCACGGTGGAGATCCACTGAACGGAAGACCTCGTTTTCTGAAGGGATACGGCAATCGGCCGTATTGACCGAGACTCAAGGGTCGCACTGATGCGGCAAGACCACGGGCAGGAGCTGGACATGGGGCGCTCAACAGGCACACGACACCGGGCAACACGGCGGGCAACGGGCCGCGGTGGCTTCACCGTCACCGAACTGCTCATGGTGATCGTCATGATCGGGATCCTCGGCGCGGTGATGGTGCCACGGATCACCAGGCTCACGGCCCGGAACAAGGCGTCCGAGGCGGCGGCGGTGGTGCAACGCGACCTCGAGCGGGCCTTCTCGATCGCGGCCCGCCTGCGGAAGGCCGTGGTGCTGACCGCCGACAACGCCGGGCTCTACTACCAGATCGCCGATGCCGTCGGCGGCACGGTGCGGGTCAACCGCAACCTCCGCCAAGGGGCCGAGGTCGGCGTCGAGTCGATGATCTTCTCTCCCACCACCATCACGGTGCAACCCAACGGCATCGCCTCGGCGCCGCTGACGGTGAAGCTCCGTTCGCATGGCGCCGTGAGGACCGTCACCATGACCCGCGTGGGCCTGATCCGGAGGACCCGATGACCGACACCCGGGGCTTCACCCTGATCGAGGCGATGATCGCGATCGTGGTGGTGGCGATCATCTCGCTCTCGCTCACGCCGATCATGGTCTACGAGGCCCGTCGCGAACGGATCGCCACGGCGGCGACCTATCGTTGGGCGCTGTCGGCCGAATCGATCAACCGGGTCAACTCGATCCCGGCCGCGCTGCTCAACCAGGGCACCACCTGTGACACCGCGGAGGCACTGCCGATTCGGTTCGAGCGCTGCATCGTTGCGGTGAACACCACGGCCCGCAAGCAGACGGTGACGGTGACGGTGCTGCCGATGGACTACAACTGGATCCCCGGCGACACCGTGGTGATCGAGCGCGCCGCCAACGTCGGCGGCCTGAATCTGGGAGGGCCGTGATGTCTTCCCGTCGAGGGGTCTCGCTCATCGAGTTGCTGGTCGCCATCATCGTGGTGTCGATCATTGCGGCGTCGATGACCCAATTGGTGGTCACCACCTCGCGAGCCGACGAAGTCAAGAACGCGGCGCGAGAGGCCCGTGGGGTCAGCCGTGCCGCGATCAACCTGCTGGAGAGTGAACTGCGAATGGTCGATCCGTTCGGGGTGATCGCCCCGACCAATGACTCCACCCTCACCGTCAGGGTGCCGTACGCCTTCGGGATGGTCTGTCAGGGCACCGGAGGTGGGGCCGTGGTCTCGTTCCTGCCCTCGTTCGAACTGAGCGCCTCCTTCAACACCCCCGGACACTCGGGGTGGGCCTGGCGCGACCCGACCTCGAAGTATGTGTACGAGGCGACCACCACGATCGGCTCGGGCTCGGCGAGCACCTGCACCGCGGCCCAGATCGACAATTACGCGTCCGGCGGCGGTGTCGTCGCGGCGTTCCCCGCCCCCAGCCTGAACATCGAACCCGGCGCGATCGCCTTCGCCTACCGGCTGATGACCTATTCACTCCGGGAATCGACCACCTATCCCGGCCGGAAGGGACTCTTCCGGACCGCCGGTGCCAACGGGGTTCCGGAAGAACTCGCTGCGCCATTCTCGACCACATCGCGGCTGCGATTCTACAGCGGGAATGACCTGATCGCCACGGACACCGTGCCGACCTTCCTCGACAACCTGCGCGGCATCCAGTTTGTCCTCAACGGAGAGAGCGTGCGGACACCACGAGCCTCCAGCTCCGTCGCACGAGCTCCCTTCGTGACCGCGGTCTTCTTCCAGAACCGCCCCAGCTAGAGGTAGCAACCGATGATCACTTCACCCAAGACCATGCCACATGGCGACCGCGGCGGCTTCGCGCTTCCGATGCTCCTGCTGGTCACCTTGATTCTCACGGTCTCCATCAGCGCCGGGTTCATGTTGTCCTCGGCGGAGAACTCCGCCGGCTCCGACCACGATGCTCAATTGCAGGCCTACACCGTGGCCCAGCAGGGGCTCGAGCGGTACCTCACCGACGTCACGTCGCTGCCGACCACTTTCCCCAATACGCGGACGATCACCACTTCCGACGGTCGTGCGGTGGTCACGATGCGGCGGATGAAGACGGGATCGACCAGGGACAGCATGGTGTTCGTTATCACCTCGGTCGGCACCGCCACCGCACCCGGCCTGCAGCTCTCCAGTCGATCGCCGCAGGGTGAACGGGTCATCTCCCAGTTCATCAGCTGGGTCGACGCCAGTTTCGATGTCAACGCCGCCTTCACCTCCCTGGCCCCCAACAACCGAGACAACGGCACGCCAGGGCTCAAGTTCGATGGCAACGACGCCTGCGGTGTGGCGCCCCCGGTTGCCGGACTGGCGATCCCCGACGGCAGCTACTCCCCGAATGGCGCCAACTCCGGCGCCACCAACATCGCCGGCGATCCCAACGGGAGCCCCGAATACCTCGGCACCTCCGGACCCAGCGGGACCGCCAAGGATTCGATCGGGATCGACTGGGCGGGGATCCTCGCCGGTGACATCGCGGCCGACATCGTGGCCACGCGTCCGAGTGACCTCGCCATGCTGAACGCCAGCAGTTTCGCCAGTTGGCCGGTGATGAAGGTGATCGGCGATATCACCAACGGCTACAACCTCACCCAGATCCAGGGAGGGCAAGGCATCCTCATCGTGACCGGCAATGCCCTGTTCTCCAACTTCTACTGGGACGGCATCGTCCTGGTTGGTGGGACCGCCGAGATGAGTGGTACCACGTCCAACATGGAGGGCGCGTTGATCGCCGGACTCAACGTCCTGCTTGGCCAGACGGTCGGCAGCGCGACGGTGGCCAACGGCCTCGTGCACGCGACCTACAACAGCTGCCACGTCGACGAAGCCCTTGCGAA
>JAHEFN010000043.1 GCA_024640185.1 Gemmatimonadota bacterium
CCTCGCTTCTCGTTTCCCCACACGGTCGCCAATGATGATGCCCCGATTCCCCACCCTGACGCTCGGCGCCCTCCTCGCCCTGACGGGCTGCAGCGCTGGCCCCCCACCCCGACCGTCACCGGCGCCGTCCGTTGGCGCGGAGGTCACCCCTCCTCCCGCTGCGCCGCGCCGCGTGCTGCTGAGCACCGACTACCGGGCCACCGTCACCGCCGATCGCCGGGACTCGATCATCATCTCCCTCCCCGACGGCAGCCAGCAGGTGCAGCGGGTCGGTCGGCATCTCCGCTTCCGGGTCGAGATCGGCGCGGATGGTGAGGTCTCGGTGCGCCTCGACTCGCTCGCGGCCACGCCGGCCTCGCTGGCACCGCGACAGGGCGTCGTCGGGACGGAATGGGCCGGTCGGCTCAGCCGCGAGGGACTGGTGGGGGTGCGGGTCTCGGCCCAAGACCCGCTGATCGACGGATTGACCACCACGGTGATGGAGCTCTTCCCGGCGATCCCGCGCGGCGGGGCCAGCGAAGGGGAGCGCTGGGCCGGGAGCAGCGACAGCCCACGTCAGGTCGAGATCTTCCGCACCACCGACCTGCGGCGCTCGACGTGGGAGGTCGGGCCGACGACCCGCCGCCAGGGGATCGAGGTCATGCCGGTCTCGGTCGTCGAGGAGTATGAGCAGTTGGGCCGCGGCGAGCAGGCCGGACGAGAGATGCGGATGTCGGCCCAAGGTGTTCGTAGCGCCACATACTACGTTTCTCTTCTCGGTCGGATCGACGCGATCGAGCAGCGCGATTCGGCGCAGCGACTGATCACGATCCCCTCGACCAGGCAGGCCGTGCCGACGTCACAGGTCAGCAGGACCATCGTGCGGTGGGTGATTGATCGGCCGTAGCCCGAGAAGGTAGCTGCAGCGACAACTACGCCGAGGCAGGCCCGCTCCTGCGCACGACAGGCCTTTGGTGGTTGCTTCTGCAACTCCTACGAATTGCCGGCAAGAGCAAGGGCCCCCCGCGGGGCCCTTGCTTGTCGTTCGGCTCGCGCCCTCCCGCCCATCACCCCCCGCAGCGGGCCTCGGGGTCCTGCTCGTCGGCCGGCAGCAGCGCGAGGCGTTCGGTCCGGTTGGCCGCCGTCAGGGCGATGTCGTGAACGAACCTCGCCACCCGGCCGGTGAGCTCGAAGTTGATGTAGCGCGCCTCGTCGGTCAGCTGGTGGTAGTCCCGTGAATAGCCGGTCGAGAAGTAGGTGGTCGGAATCCCCGCCCGGATGTAGTTGACCTGGTCGCTGCGACAGAAGCGGTTGAGCCGGTTGGTGCGATCCCACGAGTAGTCGATCGCCATCGCCTCGTCGCGAACGGCATTCAGCGAGTCGATCATGTCGCCGAACTCGAGGGAGACCCGACGCGAACCGAGCATCTGCACCGTCCGGGGGCCGCCGAACATCACGTCGCTGACCCGGCCCTTGCCAAGCATGTCCATGTTGTGCGCCGCGACGATCGAGTCGAGCGGCACGGTCGGATGCTGGGTCCACCAGCGTGAGCCGAGGAGACCCTTCTCCTCTGCCGCATGCGAGTTGAAGAGGATCGAACGCCGGGGCCGCTCACCCGCGACCATCCGCTCGGCGATCTCGAGCATGACCACCGTGCCGGAGCCGTCGTCATCGGCACCGTTGAAGATGGTGTCCTGCTGCGCAGGGCGGATCGTCCGGGCCGCAGCGATGAGGCCATTGATCTCCGCCCATTGCGCCGGGGTCACCGCATCAAGCGCAACCCGATCGTTGGCACCCTGCGGCTTGAGCACGGTGTTGAACGCCCGCAGCGAGTCATGGTCGACCCCGCCGCGGCTGTCCATGCCGACGTGATCGTTGTGGGCACCCACGACGACGAACTGTCCCTTGAGCGCCGGGTCGGACCCTGGGAGGATGCCCAAGACGTTGCGCACGGGATACTCGGTCGAGCCCTGCGTGTAGATCCAGCGGCCGGAGATCGTCTTGCCGGCCGCACCCACGGCGAGGGAGGTGAGCGGGGCGTCGAAGAGGGCGGCCGCGGCCGAATCGCTGAGGGCGGCCCCTGCCGGCGCACCGGCCACCGGATCGAGGTGGAGACCGTTGCGGGTCCGCAGCGCGAAGTTGGCCAGCCCGGTCGTGGCATCGAGCGCCGCGACCAGCACCACGCGCGCCCCAGCCGCCCGCGGATCGGTGGTGGCAAAGAAGCGGCCGGGCCGGTCGGCGGGCGGCAGGAAGAGCACCGCCTTGCCGGCGATCAGGGCCGGATCCAGCGGCGTCTCGTCACCCCAGCGGCCGCCGAAGACCACCGGCAGGTCTCGGCCCCGGAACGCCATGCTCCAGTCGCCACCCAGGCCGGGGGGGAGTGGCAGCCATGCCGAGCGGAGCGCGAGCTCGCCTCCGGCCACCATCAGGGCGAGGGTGGCCTCCTCGAAGCCCGACGGCCCGTAGCCAATGTTCTGGAAGTAGCCGCCGTTTTCGCCAGCGGGGATCAGCCCGAGCCGCTTGAATTCGGCGGCGACGTAGTCGGTCGCCTTGATGTTGCCGAAGGTCCCCGCCTCGCGACCCATCATCGAGTCATGGGCATACTGGTAGAGCCGGACCCTGAGGTCGTTGGCCGTGATCGCGGCCTCGGTCGGCCGGACCGGCCACGTGGCCGGGCCCTCATCGGGCCACACCGTTTGTTGGGCGGCGGCCGGCGCAGCCAGGGCAAGAGCGAGGGCGGGGAGCAACAGGCGTCGCATCAGCAGAACTCCAGGCAGGGATAGACGAGAGACAGGGGGCGATGCCGGCTTCCCGGCAGTCAATCACTCTTCCTACGGAAGAAGGGGACCCCACGTTGCAGGTCGGCACCGGCGGCGTGGAGTCCCCTTCAGGTCGAGGGCGGTCGACCGGCGGTGGTCGACCGTTAGTCCAGCAGCCTCAGGGGCATCACCAGCGTCAAGAAGCTTGCAGGGTCGTCCCACCCCACCGGCTCCACCGTTGAGGCCCTCTCGGGGGCCTTGAAGGTCATTCTGACCTCCTCGGTGGGCATGTACTTGAGCACCTCGAGCAGGTAGGTCGCATTGAAGCCGATGTCGAGCGGCTCGCCCTCGTAGGTGACCGCCAGTTCCTCCTGGGCCTCACCCAGATCGGGCGTGGTGACGGAGAGCTTGCAGGAGCCATCGCCGAAGGACATCCGAATCCGGTGCGTCTGGTCGGAGGCGACGATGCTCATCCGGCGGATCGCCGCCATCAGCGCCGCCTTCTCCGCGGTGGCGAACTTGTCGTTCTCGCGGGGGATCACCTGTTCGTAGTTGGGATACGGCCCCTCGATCAGCCGGGTGTAGACCACCGTGCTGGCGGATCGGAAGCCGAGATGGTTCTCGGAGCGGCCAATCTCGATCTCATCATCCGGCGAGAAGAGCTTGCGGAGCTGCTCAAGGGCCTTCGGCGGGATGATCAGGTCGGCGGGTTCGCCGGCGTTGCTCGTCAGCGGAATCTCCATCTTCGAGAGCCGGTGACCGTTGGTCGCCACCATCCGCATCCGGTCCTCGGTCAACTGCCAGAGCACACCGTTGAGGATCGGCCGGCTCTCCTCGGTGCTCGCCGCGAAGGCGACGTGCGCCACCAGCTTCTGCAGGTCCCGCGCCGTCGTCTTGCCGGCCTTCTCGAAATCGACCTGGGGGAAGGCCGGGAACTCCTCGCGGGGCAGCCCCAACAGCTTGAACTTCGACCGACCGCACTCGATGGTGACCCGCTGCTCGCCCTGGGTGGTGAACCGGATCCCGGCACTGGGCAACTCGCGAACGAGTTCCTGCAGCTTCCGCGCGGGAAGGGTGATCGCCCCCTCCTGGTCGACCGAGGCGGGCACCGTGGTACCCACCGCGATGTCGAGGTCGGTGCCGGAGAGGCGCAGCCCATCCTTGGTCGCCTCGAGCAGGATGTTGGCCAGCACGGGCAGCGTGGTCTTGGTGGGGACCGCCGCGTTGACGGCATTGACCCCCTCGGACAGCTGCTCACGCGTAATCGTGAACTTCATCGGGTTCCCCGGAGTGCTAAAGGCTCTACCACTTATAAAGATATTAATGATCGTAGTAGTAGTAGAGGGTCTGGAAATGTGGACTGCACCCTCAACTCGTTGTCGCGACGATCACTCTGCGTTTCCTGTCGTGTGAATCATGAGCGGCGAATGGGGAGAGCTGCCCCGGTTTCCCACCGCTGTCCCGAGTCACCCACGTCGTCCACGCGGGCGTCTCAACAGTGTGCATCAGGCTGTGAACAACTCCTGTCGTGCCGAGTCAACCCGGTCGCGAAACTGCCGGTCTCGCTGGAGTTGCGACTGCACCTTGTCCACGGAATGAATCACCGTGGAGTGATCGCGGCCACCGAAGGCCTGGCCGATCTCCACCAGTTGCATCTGCAGCATCTCGCGGGCAAGGAACATCGCAATCTGCCGCGGCACGGTCAGGGTCTTGATCCTCGCCTTGGAACGCAGCCCCTCGGGGGTGACGCCCCAGCGCCGCGCGACGACCTCCTGGACCCGCTCGATCGAGGGCAGCGCCCGCTGCTGCCGGTCGGTGTCCTCGCCGGGGCGGATCTTGTCGGCCAACGCCTCGCGGGCGAGGTCGATCGAGATCTCGCGGTGCCGGAGCGAGGCGTAGAGCAGCAACTTGATGATGCACCCCTCAAGCTCGCGCACGTTCGACCGGACACTCTCCGCGATGAACCGCAGGACGTCGTCGGGGATCGTGGTCTCGAGGTGGTCCTGCTGCTGCTTCTTGCGGAGAATGGCGATCCGGTGCTCGAGGTCGGGCTGCTTGACGTCGGCGACCATCCCCCACTCGAACCGGGACACCAGGCGCGCCTCGAGCCCCGGGATCTCCTTGGGGGGCCGATCGGAGGTCAGCACGATCTGCTTGCCGGCCTCGTAGAGCGCGTTGAAGGTGTGAAAGAACTCCTCCTGTGTCGCTTCCTTCCCCTCGAGGAAGTGCACGTCGTCGACCAGGAAGAGGTCGACGTCGCTGCGATAGCGCCTGCGGAGGTCGGCCATGGTCCGACCGTGGATCCCCTCGATCACCTCATTGATGAACTGCTCGGCGCCGACGTACAGGACCCGGGTGTCCGGGTCCTGCTGGACCACCCGGTGGGCGATCGCCTGCATCAGGTGGGTCTTGCCGAGCCCCGTGGGTCCGTAGATGAAGAACGGGTTGTACTGCTTGCCGGGGGCCTCGGCAACGGCGTGGGCGGCGGCGGCGGCGAGTTCGTTGGACTTGCCGATGACGAAGTGCCCGAAGGTGTACCGATCGTTCAGCGGCTGGGCACTGGGATTGAGCTTGGGCGGCGGCGCTGCCGCGTCCTGAGCCGGAGTGTTGGGCACGAAGAGGTCCATCTGGGGGCGCTTCTGCCGCTCGGCCGCCACCCGAAAGGCCACCGCCACCGGTTCACCGGCCAGCTCGGTGGCCGCCTTGGTCAGCAGTTCCGCGTACTTCTCCTCGTTCCACCGCTTGGCGAAGTCGTCCGGCGTGCTGACCAGCAGGGTCCCCTCCTCGAGCGAGATCGCGTCGTTGGAGGCGAGCCACGTCTGTATCATCGATTCCGGGAGGTCGCGCTTGGCGCCTTCCAGGACACGCTTCCAGAGGTCTTTGGCGGACAGCGTCATGAAGTGAGAGTCGGATCTTCTTTATTGGTGCGAACCTCAAGGGACGCCGATTCTAGAGTCCAAATGTGGAAAAGTCAAACCTTGATATTCACGCCCGTTTGCCCTTGACCTTTGGGGTGGCGCCCGGGTAGCTTCTCCGGCTCTTTTGGAGGGAGTGACCAGAGATGATGCCGACGTACAAGCCGCGCAACAAGCGCCGCACCTCGAAGCACGGGTTCCGCAAGCGGATGGCCGACCGCTGGGGCCGGGCCGTGCTGTCCCGCCGTCGCAAGAAGGGCCGCAAGCGGCTGACCGTGTCGATCGGCACGAAGCACGCCACCCTCTGACCGGCGATGAGCGCTTCGGGCGCTCTCGCCGGTTGGTTCGCGGGACCGACATTCGGCATGTCCTCACCTCTGGCCGCCGGTCCCGCCGTTCCCATCTCGACATTTGCTGGGTCACCGGGGGCGCGACGCACCCCAGGTTCGGACTGGTCGTGCCGCGGCTCGGTCAGACGGCCGTGGCTCGCAATCGGCTCCGCCGCCGACTCAAGGAGCTCTGGCGCCGCGAACTCCAGCACCGCGTCGGCCTGCTCGACGTGGTCATCCGCGCCGGTCGGACGACCTACCGCGCCTCGTTCGCGGAGCTCCGCGCCGACCTCGTCGGCTGGGCAGAGCGGCAGGCAGGGTGAATATTCCGACCCGACGGGCTCGTACGGGCCCCGGCGACCCGACCCCTTCTCTGATCGCCCGAGGGCTGCGCCTTGCGATTCGTGGTTATCAGAAGTTCATCTCCCCAGCCCTTCCGCCAGCCTGTCGGTTCACGCCGACCTGCTCCCAGTACGCCGTCGAGGCGCTTGGCCGCCACGGCGCGCTGCGCGGCAGCTGGCTGGCCCTTCGACGACTCTCCCGCTGCCACCCGTGGCATGACGGGGGCGACGATCCGGTACCCTGACGAGGGAACTCGCCCGTGAATGACCGCCGGCCGCTGATCGCAATCGCCCTGATCCTGGTGATTGCCGTGATTCCCGGGCTCTTCCTGAAGAAGCCCCTCCCCGCTCCCGGCCTCGTCGCCGACTCGGTCGCGGTGGCTGACCCGGCGGTGGTGCCGGGCACGACCCCCGCGCCGGAGGCCGGCCTCCCGGTGGCCGCACCGCCGCCGGCGATGACCGCTGCTGCCGACCAGGCCACGAGTGACCCCGCCGTGCCGGCCGCGCTCGTGGCGGTCAGCGAGGACACCGTGGTGGTCGCCTCCGCGCTCTATGAATATCGGATCTCGACGCGCGGTGGCCGGATCATCGCCAGCACCTTCCACGACTACCGCTCGATGCTTCCCGGCGACACCACGAGTGCTGGTGAGCGCAACGAACTCCACCTGATCTCGGCGGGCGAATCGCTGCTCGACGGGCGTCTCCTGGTGGGCGGGGACACCGCCGACTTCGCGACGGCGGCCTTCGCCCCCAGCACCGACCGGCTCGAGGTCACCGACGGTCCCGCCACCCTGACCCTCACCGGCACCGTCGGCAATCGGGTGGTCGAGCTGCGCTACACCTTCACGCCCACCAATTACCGGATCGGCGTTGCCGGGACGATCGGCAATGTCGGCGCCAACGGCGGCACCCTCCTCGTCGGGCTCGGCAACGGCTTCGGTGACACCGAATCCAACGTTGCCGAGAACCACCGCGAGAGCGGCATCGTCACCAAGCGCGACGGCACCGACCTGACGCGATTCTCGTCACTCGAACCGTTGGTGGCGACGGTGATGCCGGGACCGTTCGAGTGGGTGGCGGTCAAGTCGAAGTACTTCGTTGCCGGTTTCTTCTCGATCGATTCGGCGCGGACCGACGGCACCCAGGGACTCATCGGTGGTGTGGTCGCCCACCCGACCGACACCGTACCGGAGAAGCCGGTCCGGGCTCGCACCTCGGTGTCACTCGGGGTCAGCTCGGCCGGCACCTTCCAGGGGCTGCTCTATCTGGGGCCGATGGAGTACGACCGGCTGGCGGCACTGGGCCACGACTTCGACGACGTGAACCCCTATGGCTGGCCGGGGTTCCGGACGGTGATCCGACCGTTCGCGGTCGCGATCCGGGCGGTCTTCGTCTTCATGAACGAGACGATCGGACTGCACTACGGCTTCGCGATCATCCTCTTCGGCATCCTGATCCGGGTGCTGCTCTGGCCGCTCAACCAGAAGGCGATGCGGTCGATGACCGCGATGCAGGCGATCCAGCCGCAGCTCAAGGCGATCCAGGATCGCCACAAGGAAGAGCCACAGCGGCTGCAGCAGGAAATGATGAAGCTGTACAAGGAGAACAAGGTGAACCCGCTCGGTGGATGCTGGCCGATGCTGATTCCCTATCCGGTGCTGGTGGCGGTCTTCTTCGTGCTGCAGAACACCATCGAGTTGCGCGGCGTGGCGTTCATGTGGATGCCCGACCTCTCGCGCGCCGATCCGCTCTACATCATCCCGGCGTTCATGATGCTGTCGATGTTCGGGCTCTCCAAGATCGGCCAGATGGGGATGCCACCGAACCCGCAGGCGAAGATGATGATGTACGTCATGCCGCTGATGATGGGCTTCCTGTTCGCCAACTTCGCCTCGGGACTCAACCTCTACTACGCGGTGCAGAACATCGCGTCGATCCCGCAGCAATGGTTGATCATGCAGGAGCGGCGCAAGCTGTTGCCGCAGAAATAGGCCGTCCTACCGGACGGCCAGCTTCTGGGCCAGCCACATCCCCGCGGCACCCAGGATTGCCCCGCCCACGGCGCCGGTGAGAAGCGTCGCGGTGGCGGCGCCGACCACCGCCAGCGACGCCACAAAGCCTGTCAGGGCAGCGACGGAGACCCCGAGCACCGCTCGCCCGATCGGGATCGAGCGGAAGAAGGTCCAGGTGAGCACCGGCCCCAGAAGGAAGCCGAACATTCCACCGACCAGCATCGGTGGGATGAGGGCGAGCAGCGCGAATTGCCCCTCGGAGATGAGCAGGATGGCGCCGCCGATCGCGGCGGTCACGGCTCCCGCCACCGCCCCGACGCCGGCGAGTACACCGGTCACTGCGACGGCACGCGAGGCCCGCACTTCAGGAGGCTGGCCGCGCTCGGGGACCACCGGTTGATTCGACATGGTCGTGTTCCTGTGTCGGGGAGTTCGCCCTACGGCGAAGAGTGGCCGGGTGTTGCAGGCGGTACCACCACCGCGCCGCTCGACCGGCCACAACGCTCACCCCCGGCGGGTATGGTGGGCGCCGCTATTCGTCGCGCCCGGACAGTGATTCGGCCCGTGCGGCGAGTCGCTGCATCTGCTGTCGGCGGAGCCGTGACCACCCCGGGAGTCGGCCCGCCCCGATGGTGAAGACGCCGAGGCCGATGGCGATCAGGATGCCTGCGCCGGCGAGTTCACCGGCGGCGTTGGCGAAGGAGCCGAGCGCGGCCGCGCCGACCATCAGTGATCCCATGCCGGCGCTCATCAGGCCGGCGAGGATCAGCCCCCGGGCGTTCGCATTGTAGGTCCGGAAGCGAATCCGATGCCCCTGCCCGTTGGGCTCGAGCAGCATCTGCAGGTTGCCGTTGGTCCACTGCCGGAAGGCGCCGTCGTGCTGCAGTTGGCCGCGGGCGCCGAAGGTTTCCCGGGCCGCCACCACCATCTGGTCCCATTCGTCATCGGTCAGTTTCCGATCGAGCTCGACGGTCTCACCGACGCCGATGGTGAAGCCGAGTAGGCGTCGCGTCGGGCCCGTCGCCAGGCGCTCGACCGGCTCGAGCGATCGCGCCGCTGCGGCGATCGTCTCGGGTGCGAGGCCGACCTCCTGCCCGATCCCCTGCAGCTCCACCAGCGACAGCCCCTCCGCAGTCGGATGTGCCGCTGGCATGGTCGCCGGCGATTCGGTGGCCCGCTTGAAGATTTCGGCAATCTCGTCGTCGCTGTAGCGTCGGTCGGTCATGGAGGGGGAAGATGGCCCCGATCGGCGGTGGTCGGCCACCCTGGATCCCGTAGATTCGGTGATGGACCCGATCCTCACCCCGCGCCTCTGCCTGCGCCCCCTCACCCGCGACGACCTGCGATCACTGCATGCCTTGCTGGGCGATCACGAGACGATGCGATTCATCACCGGTATCGGCAACACGCCGCTCGAGACTCGCGCACGGCTCAGCCTCGACGTGCGATTGCACGCCGAGTTCGGTTTCGGGTTGTGCCTCGCGGAGTGGCGCGCGAGTGGCGAGGTCATCGGTCGCGCCGGCATCGTGCCACACCGGGGGCCCCATGGTGTCGAAGGAGAACTGGCGTGGCTGTTCGCGGCGCCGTGGCGAGGTCGCGGGCTGGCCACCGAGGCCGGGGCGGCGCTGATCGCGTTCGCCCGCTCCGAGCTCTCCCTCCACCGGCTCTATGCCGAGGCACACCCCGACAACACCGCCTCAATTCGGGTGATGGAGAAGCTGGGGATGGTGCCGGTGGGAGGCGAGGGGCAGGATCTTCGCTACGCCATCTGACCCCGCATCGCTCACCCGATCGGCACGGCGGTTCCCCGCACCACAATCCCTCCCGCTTCGGCGATCTCCACCCGAATGGTGCTCGGCCGACCCATCACCTCGCCTTGGCGAACAGTGATGGCAGCCGGCGTGGTGATGAGGCCCTGGTCGCGGAGGTAGCCACCGAGCGCGGCGGCGGCCGACCCGGTGGCGGGGTCTTCCGGTACCCCGACCGACGGACACGGGTTGCGCGAGTGGAAGAGGTCGGCTCCCTCGCGCCAGACAAGCTGCAGGGTGTCAAGTCGTTCACGTGACATCACCGCGGTGAGACGCTCGACATCGTAGTCGAGCCGTGACAGCCGATCGGCACTCCCCGCGCCGACCACCAGGTGCCAGAGTCCGGCAAAGATCCGCATCGGCGGCAGCCGTGGATCGAGTTCGGCGGCGTCCCAGCGCAGCGCCGCAAGCACCTCGTGCAACACCGCCGGGGTGACGGCTTGCTGTCGTGGGGTGACCGAGGTGAGGGCCGCCTCGACCCGGCCGCCGGTCCGCGCGACATCGACGGTGACCTCGCCGGCGGCCGTCAGAAACTGATAGCGCCCCGTGCCCTCGCTCTCGCCGAGGACCACGCCGCTGGCGATGGTGGCGTGGCCGCAGAACGGCACCTCGACCTCGGGGGTGAAGTAGCGGATGGTCCGGATTGCCCCATGGCGGGGGACCAGGAACGCCGTCTCGGAGTAGCCGATCTCGGCGGCGATCCGCTGCATCTCGTCGTCGGACGGCAGGGTGTCACCGATCCAGACCCCGGCGGGATTGCCGCCGGCGGGATCGGTCGTGAAGGCGGCGTAGCGGAGGACGGAGGAGGTCATCGCTCCAAGGTAGCGGCGACAGGCTGTTGACGATCCGTTGACACCCCGGTCGGCATCATCCCCGTGACCCTTTCACGGAGTGAACCATGCAACGTCTCAACCTTGCCTTCGTCCTCACCGTTGCCCTCGCCGCCTGCAGCAACCCTGCGGGACCCCTTCTCGACGGCAAGGCCGTGGCGTCCGACGGTCGGGCGCCGGGGTTCTCCCCACCGGGGCTGACGCAGCTTTCTGTCATGACCCGCAACGTCTTCGTTGGTGCGGATGTCGATCGGGTGATCGCGGCCCAGTCGCCCGACGAGATACCGATCCTTGTCGCCCAGACCTACGCCGAACTCTTTGCGACCGACTTCAACGAACGCGCCAAGGCGCTGGCCCGAGAAATTGCCCAGAAGAACCCGCAGCTCGTCGGCTTGCAGGAGATCTCGACCATCCGGTTGCAGTCGCCCGGCGACGCGGCGTTCGGTGGGACCACACCGGCCGAAGCCGTGGTCTTCGATTTCCTGGCGATCCTGATGCGCGAACTTGAGGCCACCTCGCGTTCGAGGCGGCGGTCGCGAGCCAGGTAGACGATTCCCATGCCGCCCCGGGCCAGCTCCCGGATCAGTTCATAGCGGGGAGCCAGTGCGGTGCGGACCCATTCATCGAGTTGCACCATCGTCGTGTTGTTCCGTTGGGGACAGGTCAACGCTACGACCGGTATCCGATACCAGCAAGCGGGGCGGCGATGCCGGGGCCGCGAACGGCCTCGGAGCGGAGGTGGCGCTACGCCACCATGCCGCAGGCCGCGGCCACCCCGACCCGTTCGATGCGGTCCTGTAGCCCTCGCCAGGCGAGGTACCGGCCGGCGCCGTGGGGGATGGTCACCCCACCGGACCCCTGCCGCAGGGCCGGGGGAGCGTGGTCATCCAGCCAGCGCATGACCACCCCCACCCCGGTGCTGGCGAGGTCGTCCTCGAGCAGGCGCGTCAACTCATTTTCGGTGGCCCTGAGCCGCTGGTGGGACCCCCGGGAGACCGACAGCAAGGCGTGTGGTGCGGCGTCCGGTGCCACGAGCGCGCGGCAATGGACTCCCAGTCCGGCGGTGTAGAGCCACTCCGTCAGG
>JAHEFN010000286.1 GCA_024640185.1 Gemmatimonadota bacterium
CGTTGTTGGCCGTGCATCGCAGCTACGACGCCGCGATTCGACCCGTGCTCGATCTCGTCCACGGGTTGGCCCACATCACCGGTGGCGGGATCGCCGGCAACCTGGTTCGTGTGCTCCCCGATGGCGTCGAGGCCGTGATCGAGACCGGCAGTTGGACCTGGCCGTCGCTCTTCACCCTGCTCGCCGAGGCCGGTGCGGTGCCGCGTGACGAGATGCGTGATGTCTTCAACCTCGGTGTCGGGATGATCGCAGTGGTGCCAGCGCGTGCCGTCGACCGGGTGCGGGCCGCGGCCACGGCTGCCGGCGATACCACCTGGGTGCTCGGCGAGGTGCGCGCCGGCGCTCGCGGGGTGCGCCATGTCGACTGACGCCAGCGGGTCCGTGTGAGGATCTCCTTCGCGCATGCCATGCAGCAGTCCCTCGCCCTCGCCGAACGTGGCTGGGGGCGGGTCCATCCCAACCCGTTGGTCGGCGCGGTCGTGGTGCGCGATGGTCGGGTGGTCGGGGAGGGGTGGCACGCCGAGTACGGCGGAGTGCACGCCGAACGGATGGCCCTCGCGGCGGCCGGAGCGGAGGCGCGTGGGGCCACCTTGGTCACCACGCTGGAGCCCTGCACCCACCATGGCAAGCAGCCACCCTGTGTCGAGGCGATCCTCGCCGCCGGCATCGTGCGAGTCGTGTGCGCCATGTCCGATCCCAATCCGGAGGCCGCCGGAGGACTCGATCGATTGCGTGCCGCCGGGGTGATGGTCGATCCCGGCCTCCAGGAGGCCGAGGCACGGCGACTCAATGCCCGGTTCCTGCACGCGTTGGGGCCGCACGATCGCCCGTACGTGGCAGTCAAGCTCGCGGTGACGCTCGACGGGATGATCGCCGATCGACAGGGCGATTCGCATTGGCTTTCCGGGGAGCGGGCCCGGGAGTGGGTCCATCGCGAACGGGCCGGGTACCACGCGATCGGGGCAGGGGCCGCCACGGTCGTGCGGGACGACGCCCGGCTGACCGTGCGCGGGACGATCACGCCCCGGCTGATGCCGGCACGGGTGGTCTTCGACCGCTCGGCACAGCTGCGCCCCGAGCATGCCATCTTCTCGGATGCCGCTCGGGTGCCGGTGCATGTCGTCCACCCAACCGGTGCCACCCCACCGATTGGCGAGATCGAGGGGGTGCAGTTGATCGCCGCAGACAGCTTGGTCGAGGCGTTGGCAACCCTCAAGCAGGTCGGTGTCGACTCGATGTTGGTGGAGGGCGGCGGTCGCCTCGCCGGGGCCCTGCTGTCGGACGATCTCATCGATCGGGTCTACCAGGTCCAGACGCCGGTGTGGCTCGGCGGCGGGCGGCCGGCCTGGGCGGGGTTTCAGAGCCGGGACCTCAGTGAGGCGATCCGCTGGCGCATCGTCGACCGCCGCCCGCTGGGCGACGACACCCTGCTCGTGATCGAGCGCTGAGATGTTCACCGGATTGATCACCGCGGTGGGCACCATCGCCACGATCGAGGAGCACGACGGTGGTCGTGACCTCACCATCGCCGTGCCGTGGGATGATCTCGTGGCCGGCGAGAGTGTCGCCGTCAACGGCGCCTGCCTCACCGTGGTGGCCTCGGGGGCGGGGAGATGCCGGGTGCACGTCGTGGTGACCTCCATCGACCGGACCACTTTCGGCGTCATGCAGGTCGGAGACCGGGTCAACCTCGAGCGGGCCCTCCGGCTGGGCGACCGGCTGGGCGGCCACTTGGTGCAGGGACATGTCGACGGCGTCGGGACGGTGCTGGCGGTCGCCGAGCGTGAGGATGCCTGGTTGATCGACATCGCCGTCCCGCCAGCGGTGGCGGAGGTCTGCATCCCGCTCGGGTCGATCACCGTCGATGGGGTGTCCCTCACGATCAACGCCATGCCGGCGCCGGATCGCATCCAGGTCTCGATCATCCCGTTTACCTTGGAGCAGACCACACTGGGTGCGTCTCGACCCGGTGCACCGGTGCATCTCGAAGGAGACATGGTGGGGAAGCACATTCGGGCCATGGCCGCCGGCTGGCGAACGCGGGGGGACCAGTGAACGCGACCCCTGTCGAACGCGCGCTGGCGGATCTTCGCGCCGGCAAGATGATCGTCGTGGTCGATGACGAGGATCGCGAGAACGAGGGCGACCTCGTCTGTGCGGCCGAGACGGTCACCCCCGAGGCGATCAACTTCATGCTGCAGCATGGTCGGGGGTGGATCTGCCTCGCGCTCTCGGCCGAGGACTGCCTCCGGCTCGAATTGCCGCAGATGGTCGAGCGCAACACCGAGTCGATGGCGACGGCCTTCACCGTCACGATCGATGCCGAACACCGTTTTGGGGTGACGACCGGCATTTCCGCGGCAGATCGTGCCAAGACGATCCGGGTCGCGATCGATCCCGACACCACTCCCGGTGACCTCCGGCGGCCGGGACACATCTCCCCGCTGCGGGCGCGACCGGGCGGCGTGCTGCAGCGGGTGGGGCACACCGAGGCAAGCGTCGACCTGGCGCGACTCGCTGGCCTCCGGCCGGCGGGGGTGATCTGTGAGATCCTTGCCGATGACGGTTCGATGGCGCGACTCCCCCAGCTCAGGGCGTTCTGTGCCATGCACGATCTCGCCCTGGTGAGCGTCGCGGACCTGGTGGCCTACCGGCTGCGGACCGAGCGTCTCGTGCATCGCGTCGCCGACGCCACGCTGCCGACGACGATCGGGGACTGGCGGATCATCGGCTATCGCAACGACGTGGACGGCAAGGAGCATGTCGCCCTGATGCTCGGTGACGTCGAGGGGCGGCCTGATGTGCTGGTCCGGATGCACTCGAAGTGCCTGACGGGCGATGTCTTCCATTCGCTCCGCTGTGATTGCGGCGTGCAACTTGACCTGGCGATGGCGAAGATCGCAGAGGAGGGTCAGGGGGTCATCGTCTATCTCGACCAGGAGGGGCGTGGCATCGGCCTGCTCAACAAGCTGCGCGCCTATGCGCTGCAGGATGCCGGCGACGACACGGTGGAGGCCAACGAGCGGTTGGGCTTCAAGGCTGATCATCGCGATTTCGGCATCGGTGCACAGATCCTCCGTGACCTCGGATTGACCACCTTGCGGGTGATGACCAACAACCCGCGCAAGATGGTGGGCCTCGACGGATACGGATTGGAGATCGTCGAACGGGTGCCGCTGGAGGTGACCCTCACCCCCGAAAACCGGGCCTACCTCAAGACCAAGCGCGACAAGCTCGGTCACATCTTCACCAGCTGATCCCATGCCCGAATTCGACGGATCCCTCACGGTGACCGGCCCGGTCGCGATCGTGGTCGCCAAGTACCACGGCCGCATCACCCGCCGGCTGCTCGACGGGGCGCTGGAGGCCTGCGTGGAGGCCGGCATCGATACCGGCGCCGTC
>JAHEFN010000287.1 GCA_024640185.1 Gemmatimonadota bacterium
CTTGCGGGTGGCCTTCTTCCGGGTGGTCTTCTTGGCCGCCTTCTTCCGCGTGGCCTTCTTGCGGGTGGCCTTCTTGGCCGCCTTCTTCCGCGTGGCCTTCTTGCGGGTCGCCTTCTTGCGGGTCGCCTTCTTCGGCGCGGCCTTCTTGCGCGTGGCCTTCTTCCGCGTTGCCTTCTTTGCTGCCTTCTTCCTGACTGCCATGGAGCCTCCCTGAGGAGTGAGTTGATCAGCGCCACTCGTCGTACGCGCGAGCAACGCGGCGACGCCCCGTGCCGGACACGGAGTAGCGTCGGCATATACAAGATCGAACTTTTCCCCTCCGACGCAATACCCCGGCGAGAGTGAACTCCAATCGGGGCATCGAGTTGTGGCGGTCATCCACATCGTGTTGCCGCAGATGGTCGACGGGGGACGAGCGACGGGGTGGAGTTGGAAAGCAACGCGCGAGCGACGATATTCACCTTTGACTTCCATCAGGACACAACATGCGAGCAGTCGTGAAAGCCGCTCCTGGCAAGGGATTGGAGCTGACCGAGGTACCGACGCCATCGGTCGGTGCACGCGACGTCCTCATCCGGGTGCACAACGCGGGCGTGTGCGGAACCGACCTGCACATTTGGGAATGGGATGCGTGGGCAGCGGGCCGAATTCGCCCTCCTGTTGTTGTTGGCCACGAGTTCGCGGGAGCGGTCGTGGAGCTCGGACCGGAGGTCGCGGCTGAGGGAATCTTTGCCGTCGGCGACCTGGTCACCGCCGAGGGACACATCGTCTGCGGCGATTGCGTGCCGTGCCGAACCGGCAACGGACACCTGTGTGTGCGCACCCAGATCATTGGCGTCGATCGCGATGGAGCCTTCGCGGACTTCATCGCCATGCCGGCCTCGAATGTGATGAAGCTCAACGGCATCCCGACCGAGGTCGGCGCCATCATGGACCCGGTCGGCAACGGCGTCCACACCGCGCTCGAGGGCGGTGACGTGACCGGGGCAACCGCCCTCGTCATCGGCTGCGGACCGATCGGTTGCTTCGCGACCGGTGTGCTGCGTGCCGCCGGCGCCGGCCTGGTCCTGGCCTCCGACTTCAACGCCACGCGGCGGGTCCTGGCGACGAGGATGGGCGCCCACCGAGTCCTCGACCCGGCCCATGAAGACGTGGTCGCGATTGCCCACGACCTCACCGAGGGTCTCGGTGTCGACCTGGTCTGCGAGATGAGCGGCCACCCCGCCGGTCATGCCACCGCGTTCGCCGCCGCGCGCCCAGGCGGTCGGGTCAACATGCTGGGCACCCCGGCAGAGACCACCGAGGTCGACTTTGCCCGCGACGTGATCTTCAAGGGCCTGACGATCTATGGCGTGACCGGGCGGCGGATGTACGAGACCTGGATCCAGATGCGCCGACTGATCGGCTCGGGGGCGCTCGACCCGATGCCGGTGGTCACCCACCGCTTTCCGCTCGAACGGATCGCCGAGGCGATCGGGGTCATCAAGGATGGCACCGCCGGCAAGGTGATCCTGGAGATCAACACATGAGTACGACCAACGTCCTCGAGGAGCGCCTCCTCCAACAGCTTGACCAGTTCCGGGCCGATGGCATCTACAAGCGACTGACCCACATCACGACCCCACAGGCAGCCCGGGTCACGATGGAAGGCCACGGCGAGGTGATCATCCTCTCCTCCAACAACTACCTCGGGCTCTCCGATCATCCGGAGGTCATCGCGGCGGGCAAGCGGGGACTCGAGGAGTTCGGGGCGGGGACCGCCTCGGTCCGCTTCATTTGCGGCACCTTCACGATCCATCGCGAGCTCGAGACGGCGTGCGCCCGACTGGTGGGCACCGAGGCCGCCCTCTCGTTCGTCAGTTGCTGGAATGCCAACGAGGCCCTCCCGGCCACCGTGCTCACCGCCGACGACCTCATCCTCTCGGACCAGCTCAACCACGCCTCGATCATCGACGGCATCCGGCTCGCCAAGTCGATCACCAAGTGCCAGACCGGCGTCTATGCCCATGGCGACCTGGCCGACCTCGACCGAAAACTCGCCGCAGCCAGCGACCGGGTGGTCAAGATGGTGGTCACCGACGGGGTCTTCTCGATGGAGGGATCGGTTGCCGACCTGCCCGGGCTGCTCGAGGTCTGCCGCCGACACGGGGCAGTGCTCTGGGTCGACGACTCCCACGGCACCGGGGTACTCGGCCGGACCGGTCGGGGCACCCACGAGCACTTCGACCTGGTCGGTCAGATCGACATCATCACCTCGACCCTCGGCAAGGCACTGGGCGGGGCGGCCGGTGGCTTCGTCGCGGGCTCCGCCGCACTCTGCGACTACCTGACGCAACGGGCGCGGCCCCAGCTCTTCACCAATGCCCTTCCGGCCACCGTGGCCGCCTCCGCGATGCGGGCCATCGAGGTCCTGGAGGGGGAGCCGGAGCGGGTGGCCAAATTGACCGAAAATGCCCGGTATTTCCGCGCGCAGCTCCAGACCCTCGGGTTTCACCCCCTCCCGGGCGATACTCCTATCATTCCGGTGATCCTCGGCGAGACGGCCGCGGCCATCCGGGCAAGCGAGCTGCTCCTGCAGGAGGGAGTATTCGTGACGGGGTTCGGCTTTCCGGTCGTCCCGCAGGGAGAAGCCCGGGTCCGCTGCCAGCTTTCGGCGGCCCATTCCCGGGAAGATCTCGACGAGGCGCTCGAGGCATTTGGACGGGTCGGCCGGCAATTGGGGTTGATCTAGGTGGCCACGGCCTGTTCTTTGCGACTGTTCAACAAAGTTTCCCTTCTTGGAGGTCATTCGATGACGCTCTTCCGGCGGGCCACTGGCGTGTTCGCCCTCGCGGCCCTGATGGTGACCCTGCCTCAGACGGCTGCGGCACAGCGAAGTGACTCACATACCTGGAAGATCGGGGTGCAGGCTGGCCCGATGATCTTCGAGACCCAGACCCAGGAGAGCGAGGTCATCCCCTCGTTCGGGGCGCATGTCCTGATCATGTCGCGCCGCGGTGGGCTCATGGCGGGCATCGACGAGGGGTTCGGATCCGATGAGCGCTCGGGGCTGATCCAGTTCAACGACCTGCGACGGTTCCAGGCCGTGCTGATGGCCTTCCCGGTCGATGCCCCGCTCGAGCCGTACTTCGGGGTCGGTGGTGGCATCCTGCAGGTCGTCTCCCCGCGCGTCGACAACTCCGTCACCGACCCCTTCGAACGGGAACTCCTGTTGGAGTCGGCGAGTGATGCGGCCGCGTCGGCCTTCGCCACCTTCATGGCGGGGATCCAGGGGCAGTGGGGTCGGGTGACCGCCTTCGGGCAGTACCAACTGCACACCTCCCCGGGCAACGACAAGCTGCTCAAGGGTGCGATGCACTCGATTCAGGGAGGCATCCGGGTCGCCCTCGGCTCCTCGCG
>JAHEFN010000044.1 GCA_024640185.1 Gemmatimonadota bacterium
GACGACAGCGGCCTCCCTGCCCGCCCGGTGAGTTCGCCTAGGAGTCGTCCTGCTCACCGTGCTGCAGCAGCGACTCGTGGTAGTGGTTCTGCCGCCACCCCGCCGGGGTCCGGCTGAACACGGCGGTGACCACCAGGTCCCGCCGGCCGGTGGAATCGCCCCCCGCCGGTTCCGGGTAGCGCGCCTCACGAACGACATAGGCGTGGTCGCGCGTGAGGAAATGGACGGCAAACCGGCTCACCGTCGCGTAACGCGGCACCTCCTCGGGCTCCGTCCCCTCACCTGCTGGATCTTCCGATCCTCCGTTGCACAGCGCCGTGAGGTCGGCGGTGGTTCGGAATACTCCGCCCTCCGAGCTCACCACCAGCGGTTCGTCGCCGGTAAACAGCGCGACCGCGGCGAGGCACTGCGCCGCGTTGTCGAGGGTGTCCTGACGGGCGAGCAGGCCGAGGAGCGTATCGGCGCTCGCCGCCTCCTCGGCAGCCGTCATGGGAGGTGGTGCGGATGGCTGGCAGGCCGCCACCGCGAGCAGGAGCAGCGCACCAGTGAGAGACCGGGGTCGCGGGGACATGGGCGTTGCTCCGGGTGTACGGGGAAGAGATGGGGCGAAGTGTATGCCGAAACTACCTCGCGGATCACAGGCCGGGGTACGGACCTGTCGCGCCGGCGAGCAGCGGTAGACGCATGCTGGACACTCCGGGATGGGTATCCCCTGAGTGTCCCGGGGGCTCACAATGGTTGCATCACCCGTTTCGGGTGAGCGCGTAGTAGATCACGTAGAACCACGAGAATATCCCGTGGAGGATCGCCCAGAGGATCGACTTGTTGACGCTCCAGGAGATGGTGATGGCCAGCGCGCTGCCGAAGCCGACACCGGCCTTGGCGGCATTGCCGCTGTGGGAGGATGTGGTCATGGTGGTCTCCATGATGAGAGGGACTGGCATTCCCTGAACAATACCTGCCCCTCGCGACCGCTCCTGGTCGACCCCTGCGCTGGAGCGCCGCTAGCGCACCCTGCCCTGCAGCGCCGAGAGCGAATCGGCCGGGAATCCCGGAGGAACCTCGAGTCGCCAGCCCATCTCGGTACCTACCCTGCGCTGAACCAGGACGACCTCTCCGAGCGAATGTCGGTAGACCAACCTGACCGCATCACCAGCATACTCGGTGCGGAGCGGCTCCGTTCCGACGATCCGCCAGAGCGGTCCCTCCGGAACACCAACGGCAACTCCAGCCACCTCCCGGTCGGCAGCCAACGCGGCCTTGGCCGCGACATCCTGTTCGCTGACCAGCTCACGGGCCGCGGCCAACCGGTTGGCTTGGGCCACTGGTTCGGATCGGCCGGGAGCGAGAGCCGCATCACGGCGTGCCTCGTCGGCACGTTCGCGCCTGGCCATCGAATCGACTGCCACAGCCGCGCGCTCGGCAGCCGCCTGAGGTGGCGCCGCTGTGGGGGCAGCGGCCCCCGCACCGGCTACACCGGTCGCAGCTGTTCCACGTTCACGAGCGGGGACGGCCTGGGAGGCAACTGGAGGTGGCCCTGCCGGTTCCTCCGCCACCGCCTCGGCCGACCGATCATCGAGGCTGCTGGTAGTCGCCGACGGAGCAGTCAGTCCGTCCACGACTGTGTCCGGCGCCCGAAGCCCACCGCCAGCTGTGTAGCCGAGCCCAACGGCCAACGCCAGCGACGCGGCCCAAGCCAATTGACGGGGCCACTCGGCGGCCCGACGAGGCGCCGGGGCAATGTCGGGCAGCAGCGCAGGTGTCGCCACGCTCACGTCGTCGAGTGCCTCGATGAGCTGGTCCGACTCCGCCATCAGCTCGCGCTCCTCGTCGAGCCTGGCCTGGCAGGCGGCACAACTCGCCAGATGCGCCTGAATCGGCGGCAGCCGGTCCGAGGGGACCTCACCGTCGAGCAGTTCATGAATCAGGCCGTCGTCAAGATGCGGCATCGTGTGCTCCTTCCCCGGCCCGATAGGCCTCGACCAGCTTCCGGCGTGCCCGTGAGAGCGTTGTCCCCACCGCCCCACGAGCCAAGCCCAGCGTGCTGGCGATGTCGTCGTAACTGAATCCCTCGGCCTTGAGCAGCAGGGCGTCGCGATCTCGCTCGGAAAGCTGGTCGAGCGCATCGCGCACCGATGCGATCCGCTCGCCCCGGTCCAGCGCTTCGTCAGGTCGCAAAGCCGACGTCGGCTGCTCGGCCTTGTAGAGCACCAGCCGCCGCTCCTGCCGCGCCCGTCGGCGTCCCTCTTCGCGCACCAGGTTGAGTGCCACGGCAAAAAGCCAGGGCCGGGGATTGCGGGGCGGTGCCACCACCGCCCGCGCAAAGACCTCCTGGGCGATCTCCTCCGCGCGATCACGGTCACCCGTGCGGCGCATGAGCATCCGCACGAGCGAACCGTGATACTCCCGAAAGAGCTCCGCCACCTGGTCGGTCATCGGCCGTCAAACTCCCTGAGAAAGCGATCCATCGCACCGGGGGTCCAAGCACTCACGCCACCCTCGGCAACCTTGAGAGACGCCCGCCGTCCGGCAAGGACCACCGGAGTGCCCACGGTCAGCGGTTGGGCCAGCGTCGGCCGAGCCTTGACCAGGGCGAAGTAGGCGGCGCTGAACGGTTCCACGGTGGTGACCCGCAGCGAATCGGCATGACCGATGTCGGTCCAGGCAGCGTCGCGCCAGACGAAGAGCCGGCCACCCACCCGCCGCGATTCCCGGCGCTCAGTGGTCGAGACGCCGTCAACAAGACGCTCCTGCTCCGAACGCGCCAGCACATCGGAGCGCACTCGCGCCACCTTGTTGGCAGCCGCCAACGTGGTGCTGGCCGAGAGGTCGGCACTCGCCTCGGCGGCATCGAACGCCTGGCGACCGGTCATCTCCCGGGCCGCGCCGGCGCCACTCGGCATCGGGGCAGCCGCGACCTGCAGCGACGGCTCCTGCACCAGGTACGAGGTGTACTCGGTCAGGATCCCGTAGCGAAGTCCCAGCTCGCGCACCTGGGAGATCAACTCCGGGGTGCTCCCTTCGATCCGGATGCTGCGAGTCAGCTCGCCGATCCGGCGGGCGGCCCAGAGCTGGGGGATGTAGTCGTTGCCGTCGTCGTGTCCGGCGAAGTTGCCTTGGAGCGTGAACCGCTCACGCCGACCGTTGCGGCTACCCTCGATCACGACCGGCCCACTGCCGGTGCCGCGGTACCGCGCCAGCACCACCAGTTCCTCCCCGAAGAAGAGGTCGGGCAACACCGTGGGGGCCTCCTCGAGGAAGCGCACCGGTGCGCGCACGATCCGCAGGTCGACCAGGGCCGGACTGGCGAGTTTCGTGACCACCCCACCCACCGCGTCGCCGACGTCGGCGCCGGGGGCCACGTAGGTGGCACTGCCACGACCCTCCACCGCGAGGCGGTCAAGCAGGTAGGTGTTGACATCCTGGCCAACCCCGATGGTGAAGATCCGCCGCTGGCCGATGTCGCCGGCCGCGGCGGCGGCGATCCGGTCGGGCGCCTGTTCGCCGACCGACGGCAGTCCGTCGGTGAGCAGGAAGACCAGCGTCATCCGCTCGCGGACCGTCGCGCCCTCAAGTGCTGCGGCCACCGCGCCCTCGAGGTTGGTACCACCGGTAGCGCTGAGGCCGTCGACCCACTGCCCTGCCGATGCGATGGCCTGGGGGGTCGCCTGCACATAGCTGTCGCGGAAGTGTCGCACCCCGCTGCTGAAGGCAACCAGACGGAAGCGATCGGCCGCGCCGAGCGAACCGAGCACCTGGCGGAGTGCGGTGCGAGCCTGCTCGATCTTGGCACCTGCCATCGAACCGGAGACATCCACCACGAAGGTGAGGTCGCGGGCCACCGTGGCGCGGTTGTCGGCCGGCGGCGGCGACAGGAAGAGCAGTGCGAAGCCATCCTCACCGGGGTTGGCATGGGTCAGCACCGTGCCACCCACCAAGTCGCTGGCGTAGGGCATCACCAGATCGACGTCGCCCTCCACCGGCGAGGCCACGCTGATCCGCAACTGACCGCCGGAGCGAGACTCCGTGATCGGGTGGGTCGGCGAGTACGCCGTGGCAAACTCCGCCGCCTCAGGAGCGATCACCACCATGGTGACCGGCGCGTCGCCGCGCGAACCGGCGGCGTAGCGGATCCGGAGCGCGTCGTTGTCACGAGCCAACAGCTGCGAGTAGCGGATGATCACCGTCCGGGTCTCGCCTGGTTGGATCGGAAAAACCTGCGCCCGGACCAGGCCGTGGCCCACGAGGGTGAGCAGCGCCGGATCGCGAAGCTTGCGGACGATCTCCTCATAGATGCTCCGCGCCTGCTCGGCGGTCATCATCTCGCCCTTGAGTTCCTGCTCGCCCTGAAAGAGCGAGAAGTCGCGGAAAACCGCCTCGCGAGGCAGTGGGTAGTGATAGGTCCCCTCGGCGATCCCACGGCCGGTGTTGCGGAACCGTTCGGTCACCTCGTAGCGGGCAATCCGCCCGTCGATGGTGACCCGGACGTCCGACGACGTTCGGACCACCGCAGGAGAGGAGCGGACCGGCCCGACGGGGCGGACCTCGTCGATCCACCCCTGGCCTGAGAGGGCGACCATGGGGGTGGCAAGTGACAGCAGGAGAAGCAGTTGGGGGCGCATGGTATCCTCACCGGTTCTGGGTTCAGCCGGGAGATGCGCCTAGCTCCGAAAGTTGCACGATGGGGGTGGAACCCCTGCTACAGCCCGAACTGCCTCAGGTGGTGATCGGTGTGCAGCCACGCCCAGCGGAGCCACTCGGATCGGGTCATCACCCCGAAGAGCGGGTGATCGGGCGCGAGCGCCTCGGGGGCAACGCTCGCCAACTCGGCCAGCGTATCGAGGGCCCGGCGGTGGCTGGCGTCGAAGGCGGCGGCGTCCAACACCTTGTCAGCCGGCCTGGCTCCTGCCTTGACGCCCTTGGGCCACTTGAGGGGCACCGACAGCGCCAGCCACTTCATCAGCCGATTGGATCTCCGGCGAGATGTGGGCCAGGGTCGGCGCTGGAGCACCGCATCGGCCGCGTCACCGAGGTGCTCCAGCATCTGGTGCACGTCCATCTTTCCCCAGCGTCGGGTTGCGGTTGGAGTCACTGCCTCGAGACGAGCAGTCAGGGCGGCGAGCGGCGCCGCATTGGCGATGGTGTTCATTGCTTACCCTGCCTCCTCCTCGAAGATCTCGACATTGGCGCCGATCGCCCGGCCGGTGATCCTCACCGCCACCTCGGGCTCGTCGTCCCATCGCCCCGCGTTGCCCACGGAGTGGGTAAAGCTCCCCATGATCGCCCTTCCCTCCGACTCCACCTCGACGTACCCCGGCAGCCAGATCTCGACGTTGCTGAAGATCGCCCGGATGTTGATCTCGGTGATCCCGTCGGCGAACTCCGCGTCGCGGAGGTCGAGCTCGACGTTGCCCATGATGGCCCGGATCTGCAGCCGCTCCGGCACCACCATGCTGCCGCCCCGCTCGACACTGCCCATCAGCGCCGAGATCCGCGGTGACATCGTTGGTCCCGAGAGTGCAGTGGATGAGGCAGGAACGGGCAGGTCGGCAGTGAGGTTCACGAGTGCCGCGCTGTCGGTCGCCTGGTAGGCCTCGGTCAGCCGGGCCTCGTATTCGCCGGTGGTGAGGATCCCCTGGGAGTAGGCGTCGGCGAGCCGTGAGACTGTGGCCTCTCGGTCGTCGGAGGTGGGCATTGGTAGGTCGGGTGGGGTCACGGTGATCCCGGCGTCGGGGCGAGCCAGAGCGTCAGATCGGGCGAGGACCCATGGAAGGTATCGCGGGAATCAGCTGACGCGACCCCTACTCCTGCATCGAGTAGCGCCAGATCTTCTGCCCTCCCCCGAAACCGGCAAAGAGATGCATCTGCTCCTGGTCGAAGCCAATGACTCCCCAACAGCTGGAGGCACAGGTATGCGCATCGAGGTGGGTATCGAGGGTGCCGATGGTTGCGAAGTGCAGGGGATCAAGGATCAGGAGTCGTGGCGGCGTCTCGGTTCCATCCGCCGGCACCGTCGCGAGTACCAGCCAACTCCCGTCCGTCCCGTAGGCACCGGCGATCACCTTGGCATCGACGGTGTCGCTGGCGAGCAGTACCCCGTCCGAAGCACGGAGCCGCTCCAGGATCGATCGACGATCCTCGGGATCCTGCTCGAGCCCTCGGCCCACCAGCAGCAGTTCACTACCGTCTGGAGAGAACTCGACCACATCCGAACTCTTGAGGTCCGTCCGGTAGGCGATCCGCATCTGGCTGATATCGAAGACCGGAACACCGTCCGGGGCGTTGTGGGCGCGGACCGAGGCTCGGTCGCCTCGAGGAGATAGCCGAACCCCGTAGGGGCTCGGAAACGACACCCAAGTGGCCACCGGCAGCTCCTGATACCCTGCCCCGGGCGAGGACTCGGACGACCAGATGATCGTGTTGGAAGCGGTGAATCGCAGCCTCACGCTGGTTGACAGTTGAGCGACCAGACGGGTGCCCGGAGAGGGGATTGCCGAGAGCAGGGCCAGCTTGATCGAGCTTGCGCCCAGAGACCACGACTCGACGGCGCCGCCGGGAGGATCGAGCAGCCAGACGGATGGATCAGCGGTAGGTCCAGGGACCGAGAATGCGGCACTTGGGCCGGCATGCACTTGAGGAACCGTGGTGACTGTTCCGCTCTCCAGGTCGACGAGCAGGAGGTCCTGCCCTTGGAAGCCGATGGCGTGCGGTCGACCGGCGATGGTGGCCAACTGACCCACGCCCCACCATGACTGGGCCTCGGGCACCTCCTGCGCCTCGCTGAATCCAGCCACCCTGACCGACTGCAGCGGGAAGCCAAGGTCATCGAAACTGAGGAAGGGCTCGACGACGCCAGCCAGGTGCGATGGCATGGTGCCGATAAGCGTGGTCTCGTCGAGACGCCGGAGGGTGACTACCGCCCTGCCAATCACCAGCGCTGCGCCGTCGCCGAACTGCCTGAAGTCCTCCGACCGCACCCGTACCGTGCCGCCGGCCCAGACCGAGCGGTCGAGCACGGTGAACTCGCCGGTCGGGACCGGGTCGGGGTCGGTGGAGGAGCAGGCGGCGAGAAGCAGTGCCCCCAGGAATCCCAGCAGGAGAACCGGAGGGCTGCAGTGCCCTCGGAACCGCTCGACAACAGTCGGCATCTGGTCAGTCGCTCCGGAAAAGTCGATGGAGCCGAAAAGGTCACACCGCGGTGACCCCTGAAGTAACCTCGACGGGTCCCACTCGGTCACCTTCCGCCTCCTACCCCAGCCATCCACTCCACAGTACCCATGCGAATAGTACCCCAGCCACGAACAGCGGACCGAAGATCTGCTTGTTGTAACGGGCCAGCCACTCTGGGAGGTAGATGTCGAAGTTGGCTCGGCGATCGGATGTGTATCTGGCAGCCAGCGGCGTGAGCGGGCAGCGCCAGTCGTTGAGAAACAGAACCATCACCTCGCCGCCGACCAGGATCGAGAGCCCCAAGACCCAATCGAATCGCCGAAGCCCGGCACAGATGGGGATCGCCACGATCGCCCCCGCGAAGACCGCCCACGCCAGGGTGTGGAGTAGCTTGATCCGCCGGAGGGAGTTGGCCGCGGTGCGCTCGCCGCTCGGTGGGGTCATCGGCAGTCGCCACCGCACTCCTGAAACGCCTGGAGGCGGTTCCCTTCCGGATCCCGGAAGACGAAGCTCCGCACCCCCAACGCCTCGTCGACAACGATCTCGGCGTCGGTCGAGGCGACGGTGGCTGTGACCCGTCGATGGGCGGCGTCGATGTCGGCGACGTGGAAGCCCACCTTGAAGAGACCGAACGGGGTGACGGGTGGCTCAGCCGAGTCGCGGAGCCGCAGCAGCTCCACGGTGATGTTGTTGCCGTCGAGGATCAGGATCTCGTAGCTACCATCATCGGCGGTCAGACGGCTGACCTCGACCAGATCGAAGGTGCTGCGGTACCACTCCCCGGTGGCCTCGAGGTCGCGGACCTGGACCGCCACAAAGACCGCACCGGTGATGGCAAACGGAAGTGCCGCACCGACACCCTCTTCGAGTTGCCGCTGGTACTCGGCAGTGTCCATGTGGCCCAGCGAACGCTCGATGAGGCCGCCACCGGAGAAGGTCCATTCCTCGTAGCCACTGATGTGCACGGCATTGCCGGTGCCCCCCGGCCCGGCGTTGGTGCCATCGAGGGTCCAGAAGTACTCCGCCCCCATCCCGACCCGTCGCACGGAGTCCATGGTCAGCACCATATCGGGCAGCGCCGTCATGAAGCTCTGGGCGAGGGCAGTGAGCGCCTCGCCCCCGACGGCAGCATCACCATCATTGATCTGCAGTGAACCATCGTCGGCAAAGAACGCCGCTACACTGGCGGCGTCCTGGCTACTCCATGCGGCGGTGTAGCGGGCGGCGAAGTCCACCAGCGCGGCATCGCCAATCGGGGCGCGCTGGAGGGTGCAGGCTGTCAGGAGGAGGAGGGTCACTCCCGAAAATGACCTCAAGGGATGCGAGCGGAGATGCTCGTCGGTCTTCATGGGCCATCCCTTCCTGATCGTGAGGTACATTGAGGAGTTCCCCTCAAATCTATGCCGGTCGTTTCCGCCGCCCCCCACCGCCCGCTTGGAGTCCCCCCATGCCCACACTCCACACCCGCCTCCCATGGCTCGTACTGGTGCTCGCTCTGACAGCACCCGCCGCTGCCCAGACAGATTCCATCATCGCCGAGCTGGACGCGTTCTGGGCGGAGGTGTCACGGACCGTGGCCGAGGGCGACGACGTGGGGGTCAAGGCGACCTACCATCCCGACGCCGTCTGGGTGCGCGGCGATCCGGCTCAGATTTCGGCCATGCCTCGCAGTGAGGAGGGCTCGGCAGGTTCGGCACGCACCCGCGCCGGTGAACAGGCTCCCGGAGTCGCGTTCCGCTTCTCTTCACGGCTCCACGACAGCACCACGGCGCACGAGGTCGGCATGGTCCACTTCTGGAATGATGTGGGAGACGAGCCACGCAGGCACAACTACGGCCTGCTCGACTCGTACCTCGTCAAGAAGGACGGTCGATGGATGATCCTGGTGGAGATCCAGCGCTGGAACCTCCCCGAGGCCGACTGGCAGGCACTGGCGTCCGGTCGCGACTGAAACAGCCGGCGCCTGCCCGACGTCCGAACCTCCATGACAGATTCCAGCGCCCCCACCATGCCGACTCGCTCGGCCCGCCTGATCCGCCTTGCCCCCTACCTCCTGGCCTGGGGGCTCGGCCTCTACCTCGCCGGCATGTACATGTCGAACGGCATCCAAAAGTTCGACGACGAGGGATTCTGGTCGCCGTACTTCGCACGACAGGGACTCCCGGAGTGGTTCCGGGTCGCCATCGGGGTGATCGAGACCGTGGGCGGGGCCCTGCTGATCATCCCACCCCTCGCCACCTACGGCGCCCTCGGCGTGGCCGTGGTGATGCTCGGGGCGGCCACCATGCGGGCCTCCGGCGGCTGGTGGGTCGATGCTGCCTGGGTGGTGGCGTACATGGCGGGACTGCTCTGGATCGCCTGGACCTTCCGAAAGGTCAGGTGGCGGCCGGTGCCGCCGTTTCGCTGACACCAGCGCCACCCCGTCGAGCTGAAGGCGGCGGTGGCCACCACGCCCCACCCCAGCTACACCTCGTCGTTCCCCTCGTTGATCCCGAGGAAGAGAGGGGTCGAGAGATACCGCTCGCCGGTGTCGGGCAGCATCGCCAGCAAGACGGTTCCCTCGGGCGACCTCTCGGCGACCTTGCACGCCGAGGCGAAGGTGGCGCCTGCGGAAATCCCGCAGAAGATCCCTTCCTTGGCGGCAAGGTCACGGGCTGCCTCAATCGACTCGTCATCGGTCACGGTGACCAACTCGTCGATCACGTCGCGGTTGAGGACGGCCGGGATGAAGTCGGCCGTCCACCCCTGGATCTTGTGCGGATTCCACGCCTCGCCGTTGAGGAGTGCCGCCACCGCTGGCTCGCTCACCACGACCTTGAGGCCGGGACGCGCCAGCTTGAGCATCTCGCCCACCCCGGTCACCGTCCCCCCACTGCCGTAGCCGGTGACCCAGACATCGAGCCGCTCATCGGCGAAGTCACGGAGAATCTCCGGCGCAGTGGTGTTGCGGTGATAGGCCGGGTTGGCCGGATTCTCGAACTGGTTGGCGAGAAACCAGCCGTTCTTGGCGGCGAGCTCCTCTGCCTTCTTGACCATCCCGGTGCCCCGCTCGGCTGCCGGGGTGAGGAGCACCTTGGCGCCGAGCATCCGCATCAGCTTCCGTCGCTCGACCGAGAACGACTCCGCCATCACCGCCACGAAGGGGTAGCCCTTGACCGCGCAGACCATCGCCAGGGCGATGCCGGTGTTGCCCGACGTCGCCTCGACCACGGTCTGGCCAGGCTTGAGCACCCCGCGCCGCTCGGCGTCCTCGATGATCCCCATGGCGAGGCGGTCCTTGACCGACGACATCGGGTTGGCGGCCTCGCACTTGACGTACATCGTGACGTGCGACGGCGCGAGCTTGTTGATGCGGACAACCGGCGTGTTGCCGATCGTGCCGAGAATGTTGTCGTGGATCACCGGGACTCCTGACGCTGCGGGTCCAGGGGACCCAGTAGATGGTGACGCCGGGCGGAGGTCTCAGTCCGGCTGCTCAATAGTGGTTGCGCAGAAATGCCGAGAATCACGACATCGTACCCGTTCAACCCTGACGCTGAGGCCCTTTGGCGGGATCGAGCCAGATCCGACTCGGCCGCATCTCCTCACCGACATCGACCAGGAATCCCCGGTCGAGCGTGATCTCGCCATCGCGACCGACGTCGAGCCGTGCCAGCCACCCCCGCCTCCCGCCTTGATGATCACCAGCCTCCCACCCCATTCCTGCCGAGAGGGTGCAGTAGACCCGGCGGCCATCGCGGCTGACGGCAACAGACTGTGGACCACCAGGGCACGGTACAGCAGGAAACGGCGGATGGGCGGCGCGGTCAATCAGGCCCCCGAGTTGGACCATGCCGGTGAGCCGGGGTGCAAACGGGTCCGACACGTCGTATTGCCTGAGCTCCCCCGTTCCCCAACAGCAGAGATAGAGGAATCGGTCCTCCGCGGAGAGGCAAAGGTCGGTCAGGAACGGGGGGAGGACCGCCACACCTCGAAGCACCGGTGGGATCACCGCAGGATCAACGCGTTGGGCCGGGATGGTGATCACCGGGCGCGCTTTCCACCGGCCCTCGGCGCCGTCCGAGCGATCGAGGTACCAGAGGATGAGTGAACTCTCGTGATTCGGTGCGGCGTGGATCACTCCGGCAAAACCGTACGCCCTGGTGCGGTTATGGGCCCCCGCCAATCGGAAGACGAGGCCCCCCTCCTGCCCGACATCAAGCCGGTGGTGATGGCTCCGCCCCCCATGACGCCAGGCGTGCAACTCGGCACGGTACTCCCCGGTGAGCAGTCGTTGCAGCGCTGGCAACGACCCCGTCACATCGGGTCCGTGCCAGTTGGCGGTGATCACCGTGTCGAAACCGGGATGTGCCGCGACATCGGCGACCCAGCCACCCGGCCCATGAGATGGCGCCAGCCCCGGCATACCGGACCGCAGTCGCTCCCCATCCCCGGCCGCTGGCTCCCGAATCTCCACCACGGTCCCGCAGCCCGGCGAGGAGGGGTCGGTGTCGATGATCGCGACTGCATCACGCCCCTCACGACGGAGCGCCACCTGCACGGTCCTTTCGCGCTCCGTGCTGCTCGGGCGTGATGGCAGGGTGACGGCCGGGTGTTCGGTGGGCCGGTCGGGCATTGCGTCGGTCTCCGTCGGGAGTGGGAATCGCCTACATCCCTCCCTGCGCCAATCCGGTGGTCAACCGGACATCAGGGCGACGGAGGCCCTCACCCCGGTCGGGAGCGCTCGCGATGGTGGTCAGCTTCCGCATCGCGTCCGGTCGCAGCATAGACCTCTGCC
>JAHEFN010000288.1 GCA_024640185.1 Gemmatimonadota bacterium
TCCCGACGCCGGACGGGGCGTATATCTGGTATTCGCGCGGGCTGGGACGAGGGAACGGCGACTGGGAGTACAACGCCCTCTTTCCGCAGACACAGCTGGCGCGCTACGAGGTGAAGTCTGGCCTCTCCACCACGATGACGGCACGCTACGGCTCGGCGTTCCGGCCGGCGATCTCCCCGGATGGCAAGTGGTTGGTGTACGGCACTCGGGAGAACACCACGACCGGGCTGCGGATCCGTGACCTCGCCACCGGCGGCGAGCGGTGGCTGGCTCACCCCATCCAGCGCGATGACATGGAGTCACGCGCCCCGCTCGACGTGATCCCGGGCTACGATTTCACCCCGGATTCGAGGTCGATCGTGATCTCCTACGGCGGCAAGCTCTGGCGGGTCCCCGTCGATGGTGGCGCCGCGACGGCGATTCCCTTCGAGGCCGCCGTGAAGGTGCCCGTGGGTCCCGAGGTGAAGTTCGCCTACGCGGTGGACACCTCGGCGATGGTGACGGCCAAGCAGATCAGGTCACCGGTGGCGTCGCCCGACGGCCGCGCCCTGGTGTTCACCGCGTTCGACCGCCTCTGGGTCAAGCCGATGCCAGACGGCGACGCACGCCGGCTCACCTCGGCGGATGAGGGGGAGTACCACCCGACCTGGTCGCCGGATGGTCAGTGGATTGCCTACGTCACGTGGAATGACTCCATCGGTGGCTATCTGATGAAGGCCCGGGCCGACGGACAGGGTGCCCCGACCCGGCTCAGTGATGTCCCGGCGCTCTACTACAACGTCGCCTGGTCGCCCGACGGCGAGCGGGTGGTGGCCACCCGGGCGGCGGCTCGTCAGCTGCGCTCGGCGCCCGACATCTTCTTCGGGCCGATCGGCGGCGAGTTCGTCTGGGTCCCCGCGAGCGGTGGCGCGGTCACGGTCATTGCCCCGATCGGCTCACGCGACGTGGCGCACTTCCGCGATGATCAACCCGAGCGGATCTATGCCTACAGCCCGGCCGAGGGGTTGGTCTCGTTCCGGTGGGACGGCACCGACGTGAAGCAGCACCTCCAGGTCCGAGGGGCGCCATCGTCCGGTGGTGGTACGCCGCACGAGGATGAGTTCGAACAGTTGCCCCGCCGGGTCTTCCCCCAACTTCCCGACCTCGCCGCCGCCGAGGGTCCGACCGAAGCGGGTGGGGCGCCACCGGCCGGCCTGGTGATGATCTCTCCCAAGGGCGACCGGGCCTTTGCCCAGATTGGCACCGACATCTACACGGTGGAGATGCCGCTGCTCCAGGAGCCGACGCCGACGGTCTCGGTCGCCAGTCTGGCGGCGGCACCGGTGGAGGTGCGCAAGCTGACCGATGTGGGCGGTGAGTTCCCCTCATGGAGCGCCGACGGCCAGCGAGTGCAGTTCGCGCTGGGGAACACGCTCTTCACCTACGACCTCGCGCGAGTCGATGCCATCGAGGACAGCACCATCGCTGCCAATCGAGCCACGGTGGCCCAGGCCCTGGTTGCCCGTGCCATCATCGACTCCCTCAAGATCGCACGTGCCAAGGTCGACAGTCTCACCAAGGCGAAGCAGCCGGTGCCGGACTCGCTGCGGACGCGGGTCGCCGGACTGGCCGCCGACTCGGTGGGCGTCAAGGCCGACTCGATGATCCTCGCCGCCGACCAGTTGCGGGCCAAGGCGGCGCTGATGCGCGCCCGGGCCGACTCGGTGCGGGCAGGTGGCGACAGCGCCGTGACCGACACGACGGCCTATCTCCCGCGGGAGCAGCGGATCGCCGTCACGATGACCCGCGATGTCCCGCGGGGCAGTGTGGTGCTTCGGGGTGGCCGCGTGGTCACCATGAAGGGCGCCGAGATTCTCGAGGGTGCCGATGTGGTGATCACCGACAACCGGATCGTGGCGGTCGGCCCGACCGACTCGGTGACGATTCCCGACGGGGCCCGGATCGTCGACGTGACCGGCAAGGTCCTGCTGCCGGGATTTGTGGACACCCATTACCACGCCCAGTGGTTGGTGCCGGAGATCCATCCACAGCAGGTCTGGCAGTACCTCACCAACCTCGCCTTCGGGGTGACGACGACCCGCGACCCACAGACCGCCTCCACCGACATCCTGAGCTATCAGGATCGGGTCGAGACCGGGGCGATGCTGGGGCCGAGGACCTACTCGACCGGCCCCGGGGTGTTCAGTGGCGAGAACCTCCGCAACGCCGAGCACGCCAAGACGGTGCTCACCCGTTACGCCAAGTACTACGACACGAAGACGCTCAAGATGTACATGTCGGGCAATCGTCAGCAGCGGCAGTGGATCATCGCTGCCGCCAAGGAGTTGGGGCTGATGCCGACCACCGAGGGCGGCCTCGACTTCAAGCTCGAGGTCACTCATGCCATGGATGGCTATCCGGGCATCGAGCATGCCTTGCCGATCGCGCCGATCTTCGGTGATGTGGTGGAGCTCTTCAAGGCGTCGCAGACCACCAACTCACCGACGCTGCTGGTGTCGTATGGCGGACCGTTCGGCGAGAACTACTTCTATGCCCGCGAGAACGTCCACGACGATGCCAAGCTGCGGCAGTTCGCGCCGCACGAGAGCGTCGATGCCCGGAGCCGTCGTCGCGGTCCCGGTGCGGGTGGTTCCCCGGGTGGAGCGGGGTGGTTCCTCGACGAGGAACATGTCTTCCCGAAGCACGCCGAGTTCGTGAAGCGGATGCTGGAGGACAGTGCCCGAATCGGGGTCGGCAGCCACGGCCAGTTGCAGGGGCTGGGCTACCACTGGGAGCTCTGGGCGATGGGGTCGGGTGGGGCAAGCCCTCATGACGTGCTCCGGGCCGCCACCATCCTCGGCGCCGAGGCGATCGGGATGGGGAAGGACTTGGGTTCGATCGAGGCCGGCAAGTTCGCCGATATCCTGGTCTTCGATGCTGACCCACTCACCGACCTGCGGAATTCCGTGGAGATGAAGTACGTGATGAAGAACGGCCGGCTCTACGAGGCCGCGACCCTCAACGAGGTCTGGCCCACGCAACGACCGCTGCCGACGCCGTACTGGCAGAACCGCGACGAGCCGACGGGGGTGGCGGCGGGGGTGCGGTAGCGCGCAGCGCGCTCCCTCCCGACGCGACGAAGGCCGGTCCCCATCTCGGGGGCCGGCCTTCGTCGCAGGGGAATCCCCACTCACCCGCTACAGGGTGCGCCGCCGAACCTCCCCCCGCCCCCCTATCCCCCGATCACCACCCGCCCCGTGGGGCAGTCGAGCTCGAACCGCATCCCGCTGTTGTCGGCCTGCTCCACCTCGACCATCAGGTCAGCGGTGCGGAGCAGGGTACGGACCGTGTCGGCATCGGGAGTCCGGAGCAGGATGCCGGCGAGGGTGCAGCCCG
>JAHEFN010000289.1 GCA_024640185.1 Gemmatimonadota bacterium
GCCACCTCCTGCACCGCCGTCGCGCCGGCCTCGCGGATGTGATACCCCGAGATCGAGATCGGATTGATGTTCATCTCGGCATCGGCCACGAAGCGGAACAGGTCCGTGACCAGCCGGAGCGAGGGCTCAGCCGGGTAGATGTAGGTCCCGCGGGCCACGTACTCCTTGAGGATGTCGTTCTGGATCGTGCCACCCAGCTTGGCCCGGTCGACCCCCTGCTCCTCGCCGACGACCACGTACATCGCCAACAGGATGGCGGCTGTGGCGTTGATGGTCATCGAGGTGGTGACCTGGTCCAGCGGAATGTCACGGAAGAGGGCGGCCAGGTCGTCGACCGTGTCGATCGCCACCCCGACCCGGCCCACCTCGCCACTGGCCATCGGATGATCGGAGTCGTAGCCCATCTGGGTCGGCAGGTCGAAGGCGGTGGAGAGCCCGGTCTGTCCGGCGGCGAGGAGCGCCTTGAAGCGGAGGTTGGTCGCATCGGCGGTGCCGAAGCCGGCGTACTGGCGCATCGTCCACGGTCGCCGGGTGTACATCCCGGCATAGGGCCCCCTGGTGTAGGGCCATGCCCCGGGATGGCCGAGCTCATCCGCCCGAGCAGGCGGCCAATCCTCGGGGCCGGCCACCTCGGGGCCCTCGACGCGCAGCCGGCTGTCGCTCACAGGGTGTTTCCGTGTGTCTTGAGGGATTCCTGCACGAAGCGCACATCCTCCGCGCAGCCGATGACGAGTGGCACGCGCTGGTGGAGCGCGGACGGTTGCAGTTCGAGGATCCGGTTGACACCGTCGGTCGCCGCCCCACCCGCCTGCTCGGCGAGGTAGGCCATCGGGGAGCACTCATAGAGGAGCCGCAACTTGCCGTTGGGATTCCGGTTGTCGCCGGGATAGAGGAAGATGCCACCCTTGATGAGGTTGCGATGGAAGTCCGCCACCAGCGAGCCGATGTAGCGCGAGTTCTTCGCCTTCATCCGCTCGGGGTCCTCGCCCTTGAACCCTCGGACCGCCGCCTGGATCCCCTTCGACCAACGCTGGAAGTTCGACTCATTGACGCTGTAGTACTTCGCCGTCCTCGGCATCTGCATCTGCGGGTTCGACAGGAGGAACTCGCCGATTGTCGGCTCGAGGGTGAAGCCGTGGACACCGTGCCCCGCCGAATAGACCATCATCACGCTCGAGCCATAGATCACATAGCCGGCGGCCACCTGACGATGCCCGGGCTGGAGCACGTCCTCGAGGGTCCCCTGCCCGCCGGTCGAGATCCGGCTGTAGACGGAGAAGATCGTCCCCACAGCGGCATTGACGTCGATATTGCTCGAGCCATCGAGCGGGTCGAAGAGCACCGTGTAGCGACCCGGTTCCACGTCGCCGGGAATCGGGATCAGCTCTTCATCCTCCTCCGAGGCCATGGCGCAGACGCGGCCGGTGCGATTGAGGGCGTGCTTCATCGTCTCGTTGGCGAAGATGTCCAGCTTCTGCTGGCTCTCCCCCTGCACGTTCACCGCTCCGGCGTCACCGAGAATCTGGACCAGGCCGGCGCGGCGGATCTGGGCGGCGATGATCTTGGCCGCGAGGGCAATGTCATAGAGGAGGTTGGTGAGTTCCCCGGTCGCTTCGGGATACTCGCGCTCCTGGTCGAGAATGAATCGTTCGAGCGTGGTCACCTTGGTTGCATGCAGCACGGCGTATCCCCGGGGTTCAGTTCATCCGCATCGAAGGTCGCGACATGCCGCCCGCCGCGCACCGTGAAGCTCCGGCCATCGGTCACCACCGAGAGGCTTCCCTCACGATCAATTCGCCAGGTCGCCACCTGGTACCGCGCCAACCGCGCCAGCACCTCGGGCGCCGGATGGCCGTATCGGTTCCTGCCACTGCTGATCACCGCGACGACCGGTGAGAGCGCCGCCAGCAACCGCTCCCCTGTCGCCCCACGCGAACCATGGTGACCGACCTTGAGCAGGTCGATCGACTCGGCCTGCGGCAGGTACTCGACCTCCGCCGGCAGCCCCGCATCGCCTGTCAGCAGCGCCGTGAAGTGCCCGAACCGCACTTCCAGCACCACCGAGTCCTCATTCAGGTCGGCGCCCCGACCGGACCACTCCCTCCGGGGGTGCAGGATCCGAAACGCGACACCATCAAGCTGCCAGGACTGCCCCGCCTCCACCGGCTGCCAGCGAAGGCGGCGCGCCTCGAGTTCGGCCAGCAGGTCCAGATAGCCGCGCTCCCCGAACGGTTCGCCCGGATCAAGGACAATCCCGACCGGCATCGCCTCGACCACGGCCAGCGCCCCGCCCACATGATCACGGTGCGGGTGGGTGAGCAGCAACGCCTCGACCCGTCGAACGCCCATTCGCCGAAGCGCCGGCACCACCACCCGCTCGCCAGCGTCCCAACGACCATCGGCGGGACCGGCATCGACCAGCAGCCAGCGACCGGCGGGCGACTCGATGGCGATCGCGTCCCCCTGACCGACATCCAGAAAATGTAACGTGAGCCGACCGCTCTCCGGCGAGGAATCCCCACCACTCGTCAGGAGCGGCAGCCAGAGCATGAGACAGAGCCCCCACCCGCCGCGGCGGCACGCCTCAGCCGGCGTCGCTCGTCCATGGGTCGACAGCCACGCCACCAGCAGCACGACCAGCCACGGCAGCGCCGCCATGACACCGGGGGTGGTCGACGTGGCCGCGCCCGGCAACCTCGCACCGAGCCGTGCCAGCTGGGTCAATCCCGCCAACAGCCATCGGGCGCTTTCCGCAAACGCGGCGGCCATCCCACTGCTGAACGGGTCGAGCAGCACCGCCGCCATCGCCGCGGGGACCGCCAGCGTGACCAACGGGATCGCGACGAGGTTGAGCAGCGGACCGATCAGCGCCACCCGTCCCAGGACGAGGGCCGCAATCGGCGCCGTCGCCAGCGTGGCCCCCACCGAAGCGGCGACGGCATCACGGAGGGTCGAGCATCGGGTCTGCCAAAAGGTGGCCCACCCTGTGGCCCAGACCACCCCGGTGATCGCCGCGAACGAGAGCCAGGCGCCGACCCTGCCAATCGCCCAGGGGTCGATCAGCATCACCACCACCGCGCTGGCCCCGATCAGCCCGGAGGGACGCACCGACCGCTGGCGCCAGCGCATCACCACCGCCAACACCACGAGCACCGCCGCCCTGGTCGCCGGCGGTGGCCAACCCAGCCAGGCGGCATAGCCAAGGGCAACGGTTGCGGCGAGGACCCGTAGATGACGCCGCGGCACCCCCAACGCCCCGAGGAAGAGCACCAAGGCGCCGACCAACAATCCGACGTGGAGACCGGAGATCGCCAGCACATGCACGAGGCCGGCCGCCGCGAAGGCCTCGGTGAGCGTCCGGTCGAGC
>JAHEFN010000290.1 GCA_024640185.1 Gemmatimonadota bacterium
CGGTGCCGCCCTCGTACCGGTACTGTTCGCATTCGGTGGCTGGCAGCAGACCAACTTCGTGGCCGAGGAGATCATCGCGCCCGAGCGGAACCTGCCGCGCGCCCTCGTCATCGGTGTCACGGCCGTGGCGGCGACCTACCTCCTCGTCAACGCCGCCTATCTCGGCGCACTGGGAGTCGACGGCCTCGCCACCTCGATCGCACCGGCGGCGGACACCATGGGCGCCGTGGCCGGTGAGACGGGCCGCGCCCTCATGGCCGCCGGTATCGTCGCCTCGACCTTCGGCTTCCTCAACCTCGTGCTGCTGGTCTCCCCACGGGTCTACCAGGCGATGGCGCGGGACGGCCTCTTCTTTGCTGCCTTCGCCAAACTGCACCCCCGTCGGCGCACCCCGACCATGGCGATCGTGGTCCAGGGACTCTGGGCGCTGGGGCTGGTCTACTCCGGGAGCTACGGCCAGCTGCTCGACTATGTCGTCTTTGCCGACTGGATCTTCTTTGGCCTGACCGCGGCCGCCCTGTTCGCCATCCGTCGGAACGATGGCGACCAGGGTTCGGGCTTCACGGTGCCGTTCCACCCCTGGACCACCGCGGTGTTCATCCTCGCAGCCGCCTATGTTGTCATCGGATCGGTTGCCTCGAACCCCGGCAACGCACTCCGCGGTGGCGGCCTGCTCCTGCTGGGTGTCCCGGCCTTCTTCTATTGGCAACGACGGAGCATCGCATGACCTTCAACCCGACCACCATCATCGAGCCGTTCCGGATCAAGAGCGTCGAGCCGATCAGGCACCGCTCCCGGGAACAGCGTGAGGCCGCCTTGGCGGCGGCACATCACAACCTGTTCCTGATCCGGGCCAACGACGTGCTGATCGACCTGCTGACCGACTCCGGCACCGGGGCGATGTCGTCGGCCCAATGGTCGGCGATGATGCGGGGCGACGAGTCATACGCCGGCGCCGACTCGTTCTACCGATTCGAGGCCAGCGTCCAGTCGATCACCGGGCTGCGCCACGTGATCCCCACCCATCAGGGCCGCGCCGCGGAGCGGATCCTCTTCACCACCATGGTGCAGCCGGGCGATATCGTCCCGAACAACACCCATTTCGACACCACGCGCGCCAATGTCGAGGCGCGGGGGGCGACGGCACTCGACCTGCCCACGCCCGACGCCCGACACCCGAGCACCATTCACCCCTTCAAGGGGAACATGGACCTCGAGGCGCTTGAGCGGATCCTTGCGACGGAGGGCGACCGGATCCCCCTCGTCATGATGACCGTCACCAACAACTCCGGGGGAGGCCAGCCAGTCTCGCTGGAAAACCTCCGCGCCGTGCGCCGGCTCTGCCTGGCCGCCGGCAAGCCGCTCTTCCTTGACGCCTGCCGGTTCGCCGAGAACGCCTGGTTCATCCGGGAGCGGGAGGCGGCCTGGAGCGGCGTGCCGCCCAAGACGATCGCCCAGGCGATGTTCGCGGAGGTCGATGGCGCGACGATGAGTGCCAAGAAGGACGGCATGGCCAACATCGGTGGCTTCCTGGCGATGAACGACGACGACCTCGCCCGCCGCTGCCGGGACAACTTGGTGCTCACCGAGGGGTTCCCGACCTACGGCGGGCTGGCCGGCTACGACCTGGAGGCGATCGCGGTGGGTCTCGACGAGGCACTCGACGAGGACTACCTGCGCTATCGGATCCGATCGGTGGCATACCTCGGTGACCGGCTGAAGTCGGCTGGCATCCCGATGGTCGAGCCCCCCGGTGGTCACGCCCTCTACATCGATGCCGCCGCCATGCTGCCCCACATCCCCGCCCTGGAGTACCCGGCCTGGGCCCTTTCCTGTGTCCTCTACCTGGTCGGCGGCGTCCGTTCGGTGGAGATCGGCTCGGTGATGTTCGGCCAGCAGCCGGATGGGACCGAGCGCCCAGCGGCGATGGAACTGGTCCGGTTGGCCTTCCCCCGGCGGGTCTATACCCAGAGCCACGTCGACTACCTGGCCGAGGTCCTGCTCCATGTCCATGAGCGCCGGGACACGATCCGGGGACTCAGGATTACGGAACAGCCCCCGGCACTCCGACACTTCACGGCACACCTTGCCCCGGCACACGGCACCCTCTTGGCGCCCTAGCAAGAACTCCCCCGGCTCCAGGGCGCCCCGGGGGCTGGCGAAAACCGGTCGAGAGTGCGTAGTTAGTGCATCGGCTGCGCCCGTCGGCGCGCCTCGTCCCCGCCCCATGGTATCAGGGTCCGTGAGTGACGACGCCTGCAAGCAGTTTCCGCAGGGCCCCCGAAGTATGCCGGTTCGTCATTCACAACACGCGGTTTTCGTGCGTGCGCGCGGCAGGGTTCGACCCGCGCATCATCCCATCTCACCAGTCCAGGACACCGATGGTTCCGACCTTCCGATCACAACAACGGCCCGGCCGCATGCCGACCGTTCTCTCCCTCCCTGCCATCCCGACCACGACGGGGTGGACACCATGACCGACGACAACGGCAAGGGACGCCCACCCCGCCGACGCGGTGGTCGCGGCCGAGGTCGCCGGACCCGAACCGGCAGCAGCGGCGGTGGTGGTGGAGGCGGCGAAGGCCGGGGTGGCCGGGGCGGCCGAAAGACTGGCGGGGGGGGCGGCGGCAGCGCCGTCGATGAGCTGCCGGTCGATTGGGAACCGGGTTCCGGAACCGAGGTGACCGGCATCCTCGAGATGGCCGACCGCGGGGGAGGATTCCTTCGGCAAGAGACCACCTCCTACCTGCCGGGCAGGGACGATGTCTTCGTCCCCCAGTCGATCATCCAGCGCTACAAGCTCCGCCCCGGTGATGACATCACCGGTGAGGCGGGTCCGCCACGAGGTGGCAAGGCACCGGCCCTCGCCATGGTGACGACCATCTGCGGCCTGACACCGGAGGAGTGCGAGGGGCGGCGTGACTTCGCGCGGCTCGCCGCCATGCACCCTACCGAGATGCTCGACTTGGCACCGAGGGGTGGCTTCAAGCGCGGCCAGGACGTGACGGCCGGCTTGGTGGACCTCCTGGTCCCGCTCGGCAAGGGGCAACGCGCCCTGGTGGTCGCGCCCGCGAAGGCGGGCAAGACCACCCTGCTGACCAACATTGCCCGGGGGATCGCGACCAATCACCCCGAGGTGACCATCTACATCCTCCTCGCCGACGAACGGCCGGAGGAGGTCACCGAGATGCAGATGGCGGGGGTCGGCGAAGTGATTGCCTCCTCGTTCGACCACGGCGCCGAACGACATGTCGCGGTGGCCGAGATGACCCTCGAGCGGGCACGGCGGCGGGTCGAACTCGGCCAGGACGTGGTCATCATCCTTGATTCGCTCACCCGGCTGGCCCGCGCCTACAACAACATCGA
>JAHEFN010000291.1 GCA_024640185.1 Gemmatimonadota bacterium
CCCGTGATTCCCGTTGTGAGCAATGCCCCGGCCGCGTTGAGGACGGTGTAGGCGTCCGCGGTGGCGAGCGCGGCCCCGGGATCGAGGCCGGCAGCCAACATCCTCCTCCAGCTGCCGCCATCGATGATCGCGCCGGCGGCGTCGGTCGGCCCATCGCGGCCATCCGTCCCTGCCGCCAGTACGGTCAGGGCGACGTCGTCGCCGTCGAGCGTCTGCGCGATGCGGTGCAGTTCACGAGCCGCAGCCAGGGCAAAGTGCTGGGCGCGTCCCCCGACACCATGCGGAACGGGGAGTGCCACGGTGGTCTCCCCGGTCCAGAGGTGCACCACGAGCCGCGGTGGGGAGGGATCGACCATGATTCCCCGGGCGGCCATCTCGATGAAGCTGCGCTGACGGGAATGGCGCCAGAGTCGCCGAACGATCGTGATGGCTGCCTCGGTGGCCTCCCCATCCAGCGGCTGCTCGTGGACGACGACCTGAGCCCCATCCGCCCGGATGGCTGCTGCCGCCACCCGAGCAGCCGCATGGCGATCGGCCACCAGGTGATGTGGGACGGGGGCCGTGGGCTCGATCGCCGTGGTCCCCAGGGCATCGATCACGGACCGGGGCAGTTGCGTCGCCAGTCGCCATTCCCTCACGACCGTGGCGATGACGCTCGGGTCGATCTGTTCGGCGACCAACGGGCCGGAGGCGATCGTGCCCAGGTCATTGCCCACCACGTCAGAAATGACCCAGGCGCGGACCGGCCGGGGCGACAGCGCGCGCGCGAGTCGCCCAGCACTCCATCGCGTGAGCCGACGGCGCAACGCGTTCATGGCGTGAATCGGAAGTCCCATCGCATGGAAGAGGGCGAAGGCGGACGCCAACTCCTCGGCGGAAACCCCCTCAACCGGGGCGGCGATGAGGCTGCTGGTGCCGCCCGAGAGGAGGACCTCGACCGGCACGTCGGGGGGCAGTCCCGCGATGACCGACGCAAGCCGGTCCGCCGCAGCGACCGAGCGAGCGCCAGGCACCGGATGGTCTCCGACAGCCAGTTGGAGGCTGGCATGGGGGGGGGACGCGGCGTCGTGGGTGACCACCAGCCCGCCGGCTGGCTCGACCCGATGGTCGGCCAGCCAGGCGATCGCGCCGCGGGCCATCCCCGTGGCAGCCTTGCCGAGTGCCAGAAGCGCCGGGGGACGGTCCGGCGCTGGCCCTGACGCCATCGCCGCGCGGGTGGCGCGATCGGGGACCAGCGCGTCGATCATCGCCCGAAACCAGAGGGCGAGCGACTCCTTGGGTGAACCATGGGGACTGGGGACCGGCATCGACCCTCGCCGTGGGGACAGGGGCAACTTACACTCCGACGATATCACTTCAGCCAGTGACGGTCTCCGATGCCCGGATCCCTCCAACGCTCCCACCCCACGACGATGCAGCGACTCGGTCGAATCCCCGGCCGACGCCGGCCGCTGCCCACAGGATCGGAGGGCGGATGAACAGCCGACCGACGGTGGCCGTGACCCGGCGCTTGCCGCCGACCGTGGAGGGGGCCCTCGCCTCGGCCTTCGAGGTCATCCTCAACCCGACCGATCGCCCGACCGATGCCGGTGTCCTGCAACGGATGCTTGGGCAGGCCGATGGGGTGGTCTGTACCATCACGGACCGGATCACGGCGGAAGTGCTGGCCGCCAATCCGATCCGCACCCGGATCCTCGCCAACTTCGGCGCCGGGGTGGACAACATCGCGGTGGCCGCCGCGGCGGCCCACGACATCGTGGTGACCAACACGCCGGACGTGTTGACCGATGACACGGCAGACCTCGCCATGACGCTCATCCTGATGACGATGCGCCGGGCGGGGGAGGGGGAACGGGAGCTCCGCAGCGGGCGCTGGACCGGTTGGCGGCCCACCCACCTCATCGGGCACCGAGTCACGGGGGCCACCCTGGGCATCGTCGGACTCGGGCGTATCGGTCAGGCGGTCGCCCGGCGGGCCCGGGACGGCTTCGGCATGCGGGTCCGCGGATGGGGGCGGAGCTTTCCGTCCGCCGCCGCGATGGCGGCGCTGGGGATCGAGCCCGTGGGATCGCTCGACCAACTGCTCGCGACCTCGGACATCGTCTCCCTCCATCTCCCCGGGGGACCGGAGACGGCCCGGATGATTGATGCGCGTCGTCTGGCGCTGATGCCCTCAGGGAGTGTGCTGATCAACACCGCACGGGGAGGAGTGGTCGATCCGGATGCCCTGGTCGCTGCCCTGATGGCTGGCCACCTCGCCGGGGCGGGACTGGATGTCTATCCCAAGGAACCGGCCATCGACCACCGCCTGCTCGGCATGGAGCAGGTGGTCCTCTTGCCGCACCTCGGGTCCGCGACACGGGAGGGGCGGGAGGCGATGGGGATGATGGTGGTCGACAACCTGCGGGCGTTCTTCGCCGGGGAGACGCCGCCGAATCTGGTGGCCCCGTGAGCGTGTCGCGGCCAGGCGATCGGGGCCCGACCGACGGCTAGGGCTTGGCCGCCGCCCGCTCCCGCTTGGCCATCTTGACATGCAGCTGGCCGCACGCCGCATCGATGTCGAGGCCGCGTGAGCGCCTGACGACCGCCTCGATGCCGACCTCCTGCAGCTGCGCAGCAAACGCCTTGATGTCCGCCTTCGACGTCGGCTGGAGGGACGGGTCACCGCCGGGGTGCAGTGGCAACAGGTTGACGTGCGCGCCGAGTCGCAGGGCGAGCCCGATCAGGGCATCGACGTCCCGCTGCCGATCATTGCGGCCGGCGATCATCACGTACTCGAAGGTGATCCGCTTCTTGAACGCCGAGGCGGCCTCGATCACCTCGCGCAGGTGATACTTCTTCTCGATCGGCATCAGGGCCAGGCGATCATCGCTGTGCGGCGAGTGCAGCGAAATGGCGAGGCGGAACTGTTCGTCCCGTGCGGCCAACGCCTTCATGCCCGGCACGATACCGACCGTGCTGATGGTGATGTGCCGCGCACCGATCCCGAACCCCTCGGGGTGGTTGAGGATCGTCAGGACCGTGTTGACGGCCGACCAATTGAGCAGCGGTTCGCCCATTCCCATGAAGACGATGTTCGTCGGCTTGTCGTCGGGATTGCGGATCACCACCTCGCGCACCTGGGCCGCAATCTCCCAGGGACGGAGGTTGCGGCGAAAACCCATCAGGCCCGTGGCGCAGAACCCACAGCCCAGGGCGCAGCCCACCTGCGAGGAGATGCACAGGGTCCGGCGGGTCGCGGTCGGGATCAGCACCGACTCGATCCGTTCGCCGTCGGGGAGGCCCCAGAGGTACTTCCGGGTCCCGTCGGATGAGGTTTGCACCACCTCGGTGGTCAGACGGGGAAGCGGCACCTC
>JAHEFN010000045.1 GCA_024640185.1 Gemmatimonadota bacterium
CCTGCATCAGCTGTCACCAGCCTGACTTCGACGGCACCACCAATCCAAATCACAGTCAGGCCGGCTACTCGACCGATTGTGCGACCTGTCATACCGATGGCACTCGCTGGGCCGGGGCCATCTACGACCATGATGCGACCCAGTTCCCGCTGACCGGCGCGCATCTGGCCACGACCTGCGCCTCATGTCACGCCGATGGGGTCTATGCCGGGAAGCCGACCTCCTGCATCAGCTGTCACCAGCCCGACTACGACGGCACCACCGACCCGAATCACAGTCAGGCCGGCTACTCGACCGACTGCACCTCGTGTCATACCTCGACGACCACCTGGCAAGGGGCGACCTTCGATCACGGCGCCACTGCCTTCCCGCTGACCGGCGCCCACCTGGCGACCACCTGCGCCTCGTGTCATGCCGATGGCGTCTACGCCGGGAAGCCGACGGCGTGTGTGGCTTGCCATCAGCCCGATTATGACGGCACCACCGACCCGCCGCATGCGGCGGCAGGATTCTCCTCGGACTGTGCTTCGTGCCACACCGCGACCACTTGGGAGGCGGCGACCTTCGATCACGGCGCCACTGCCTTCCCACTGACCGGGGCCCACCTGGCGACCACCTGCGCCTCCTGCCATGCCGATGGCGTCTATGCCGGGAAGCCGACCGCCTGCATCAGCTGTCACCAGCCCGACTACGACGGCACCACCGACCCGAATCATGCTGCCGCTGGTTTCCCGACCGACTGCGCCTCGTGTCACACCTCCACGACCACTTGGAACGGCGCGACCTTCAACCACGACGCCCAGTATTTCCCGATCTACTCGGGGGCCCACCGGGGCCGGTGGAGTAGTTGTGCCACCTGTCACACCTCCTCGACAGACTTCTCGGTCTTCACCTGCCTGACCTGTCACGGCAAGAGTCAGACAGACAGGGACCACAGCGGAGAGAATGGGTACGTGTATGACTCAAGGGCCTGCTACAGCTGTCACCCGCGAGGGACACACTGATGTGGCGGATCGCGGGGACTCGATGCTGCCTCGGCAGCGTGGTCATCGGCATGCTCGTCGCGGTGCTGCCCTTGGACGCGCAGCAGACTGCGACGGTCGAGGCCAATCCCGTCGCGTGGGCCACGATCACCGCGAGAAGTGGCGAACTCCTCTATTTCGAGGTGGGGAGGAAACAAGGCGTGCGCGAGGGGTCCACCCTGGTGATCGTCCGCGGAGGTGAGACAATCGGCCACTTGGAGGCGAAGTACGTGGCATCGAGCCGGACCTCGGCCGTTCTGATCGACAGTACCACCTCGCCGACGGTCGGCGACTCGCTACGGTACACTCCAGCCATCGAGGCCGTTGCCGTTGAGCCACCGCAACCCGATCAGGTGAGGCGAGCCAGGTCCACCCGACGTACACCGCCGGTCCGCGGGCGGTTGGGGCTGCGCTACCTGACGGTCACCCAAGCCAACGGTACCACCCTGCGCCAACCGGCTCTCGACCTGCGACTCACCGGCTCCCGGATCGGGGGCAGCGGCTTGGGTCTCGTCGTCGACATCCGGGCCCAGCGGACCAGCGTGGCCAGCGGGACTGACGGCGACCCAACCCCGACATCGCTGACACGGGTCTACCAAGCGGCGATGCAACTGCAAACCGCCGATGCGGGGCGGCGCTTGGCCGTGGGTCGGCAGTACGCCACCACGCTCTCACCGATCGGGATCTTTGACGGCGCCGCACTCGACCTGACCGGCCAGCGCTGGAGCGCGGGGGCACTGATCGGTACGCAACCAGAGGCCGCCACCTTCACCCCGTCCGGCGAAACCAGCGAGTTCGGGCTCTGGCTGCAGCGCCACAATGCGGCGGGCAGCACGGCGCGGTGGACAACCACACTCGGCTTGGTCGGCTCCTATCATCAGGGAGAGATCAACCGCGAATTCGCCTACTTGAGGGCGACCTATTCGACTCGTCGGGTCTCGCTCTATGCCGCGCAGGAGATCGACGCCAACCGGGGGTGGCGACGCGAGGTCGAGGGCTCTGCTGCCACCTTCACGTCGAGCTTCGCGACGGCTCGCCTGACCTTGGCAGAGCCGCTGACGGTCTCGGCCGGCATCGACTCGCGCCGCAGCGTCAGGCTCTACCGCGACTTTCTCAACCCCGAGATCGTCTTCGACGACGCCAACCGGCAAGGACATTGGGGCGAGGTCGCCGTCAGGGTGACCCCGAAGATCAGGATGACCACCAGTGCCCGTCGCAGCACCGGTGGGACGGGAGGCGGCACCGAGGCAGTGACGGCATCGCTCTTCGCCAACCGATTGACCGCCCTTCAACTTGGCGTCCGGCTGCGGGCCACCAGGTACAACGGGCCGACCAGTGCCGGTTCGTTGGCGTCGGCAATGTTCGAAGGCACGCCGCTCCGTTCGCTGCGCCTCTCCCTCACCGTCGGGAAGCGCACCAACAGCCGTCCCGGCGATCCAGGCAGCCTGACCCAACTCACCTGGATCGGCTCAGATATCGACCTCGCGATCGGGCGATCGGTCTATCTGATGCTCTCGACCTATCGGGAGTCCGGCACGTCAAGCGCCACGGTGCAGAACTACGGCGCCCTGAGCTGGCGGTTCTGAGCCGGCAACCCTCACCACCCGGCCGTCTCCTCACCGGGACACGATCCCGCCTTCCCCTCCGTCCGTCACCATGTCACCACGCATCCCTCGCGCCTCTGGCGTCTGCTGTGGCTATCTTTCTTCAGGTGAGAAACCGGCTGGAAGCCGCGTAATTGCTGGCTTTTCGGTCGGGATTCACTCGGGAGAAGCCGATGCGGAAACGCCTGGGAATGGAACTGGTCCACGCGGGATTGGCGACCGTCGAGGAGGTCGAGGCCGCCGCCCTCGAAGGAGCAACGACACACCATCGCCTCGGCGAGATCCTGGTCGAACATGGTGTCCTCGAAGAGCGGGATGTCTACCGCGCCCTGTCGGCGGTCTACGGCCTTCCGTTTCGCAGCAGCGACGACCTCCTCAGCGAATTGGACCCCTCCCTGGCCCAGGCGGTCTCGCAGCGATTCCAGGAAGCGCATCATGTCATGCCGATCTCGCTCGATGGAGACCATCTCCTCGTGGCGACCTGTGACCCGCTCCGCGAAGTCCCGGAACTCGGTGCGGCCTTGGACGCCAAGGTCGTCGAGCACATCGTCGTCACCCCGACCGACCTGCGGCGGCTCAGGATGTCGCTCGAACGCCGAGAGGGGAATCTCGGGGCAACAGCGACGCTGGTGCCGCAACAAGCGGCCGACCTCCTCGCGGGCGATGCCACCAGCAACAAGTCGGCTCAGCGGCTGCTGGACGAGATCCTCCTTGACGCCGTGGCCGAGCGGGCCAGCGACATCCACATCGAGACCTACCGGGGCGTCTCACGGATCAGGATCCGGGTCGATGGCGACCTCCGCGACCTCAAGCACTACCACCTCTCGGAGCTGCAACGACTCGGACTCATCAATGTGATCAAGGTCCGGGCTCGACTCGACATCGCGGAGCACCGCCTCCCACAGGGTGGCCGATTCGTCACCCGCTCCGGCAAGCAGGTCTTTGACATCCGGACCCAGACCCAGCCGTGCCTGCATGGAGAGCATGTCGTCATGCGACTCCTGCCACAGGACAACAAGCTGGTCGGCATCGACGAACTGGGATTCCCATCCCATATCGCGAAGATCTATCGTCGACTCCTGGACTCCCCGGGTGGACTGATCCTGGTGGTCGGCCCGACGGGGTCGGGAAAGTCGACGACACTCTATGCCGGACTCCAGGTGCTCACGGCGGATGTCTCGCGCAAGGTGATCACCGTCGAGGACCCGATCGAATACGCCCTCGATGGGATCCAGCAGACGCAGGTCCGACCCGAGATCGGGTTCGAATTCGCCAGTGCGATGCGCGCGTTCGTCCGCGAGGATCCCGACGTCATCCTCGTCGGGGAGATTCGTGATGGAGAGACGGCGCTCGAGGCGCTGCGCGCCTCGCAGACTGGCCACCTGGTGCTCTCGACCCTTCACTGCAACGACACCGTCGACGCGGTGCAGCGACTCACCGACCTTGGCATGCACCCCAACTCCATCGCCAGTGAGTTGCTGGCCGTCTTCTCACAGCGCCTCGCCCGTCGGGTCTGTGAGCACTGCCGGGCGCCTGCCGAACCGCCAGCAGAGCTGGTCACCGAGGTCTTCCCCGATGGCATCCCCGACGACATGCAGTTCTTCGAGGGCACCGGGTGCGACCATTGTCGCGACAGCGGGTGTTATGGGCGCATCGCGGCGATCGAGTTCCTGCCGGCCTCACCGGAATTGCGCCAGGCGATCTCCCGACGCGCCACGGTCGACGAGTTGCGGGGTCACGCCCTCCGTGCTGGCCTGCTGCCGCTCAGGGAGCACGCCCTGACCCTGGTCAAGGAAGGCGTGATCCCGCTCCAGGAACTGCGTTCGATGCTGCCGCCGGAGCGCCTGGCGCCGGATTGATCGCCGGTTGGCGGGGACGCCCCGCCCTGACGCCCGACCGTCCCACCCGCTACCTTGCGCACTGCGGGATCCCCACCTTGAGCCCTTGGTTTCAGGGGCAGACACTCGCTCAGAAGAACCCTGCGACAGCCTCTCGCGCCGGATGGTCCGGCCGGCCTGCTGTGCGCGCACGCATCGGACCACGTCTTGGCATTCTCAGCACTCCAGCTCGACCCGAACCTCCTCCGTGGCATCGAGGCACTCGGCTTTGTCCGGCCCACGCCCATCCAATCGGAAGCGATCCCCGAGGCGATGGCTGGCCGCGACCTGCTCGCCTGTGCCGTCACGGGTAGCGGCAAGACCGCCGCCTTCCTCTTGCCGATCCTCCACCAACTCATCGGTCGACCCCGGGGGACGACCCGGGCGCTGGTGCTGGCCCCGACCCGGGAACTCGCCCTCCAGATCCTCGAGGACATGAACGGCCTGGCCCGGTTCACCAGCATCACCGGGGCCGTGGTCCACGGTGGGGTCGGCCAGTCTCCCCAGGAAAAGGCCTTCCGCAAGGGCGTCGATGTGATCATCGCCACCCCGGGCCGGCTGCTGGACCACTTCGGGCAGGGACACGCCCCGCTCAAGGGGCTGGAGTTCCTGGTGCTCGACGAGGCCGACCGGATGCTGGACATGGGCTTCCTCCCCGATATCCGCCGGATCCTGCGGCACATTCCGACGCCGAAGCAGACCCTCTTCTTCAGCGCGACGATGCCCGGGCCGATCGAGACCTTGACCCGGGAAATCCTCCGCAATCCGGCGAGAATCGCTCTCCAGAGCCGGGCCGCACCGGCCGCGGGCGTCACCCAGGCGGTCTATCCGGTCCCCTCGTCGCTCAAGAGTGCCCTCCTGGTGGAACTGCTCAAGCGCAATGCGATGGATGATGCCCTGGTCTTCACCCGGACGAAGCATCGGGCCGACCGACTGGCCAAGCTGCTCAACCGTCATGGCATCGCCGCCGAACGGATCCACGGCAACCGCTCTCAGCCACAGCGGAACAAGGCGCTGGCGGGGTTCAAGGCCGGCGAGTACCGCGTGCTGGTGGCGACGGATATTGCGGCCCGTGGCATCGATGTCGAGGCCCTCGGCCATGTCGTCAACTTCGATGTGCCGCCGGTGCCCGAGGACTACATCCATCGGGTCGGCCGGACGGCTCGTGCCGATGCCAAGGGCGACGCCTTCACGCTGGTCGCCCCCGAGGAAGAACAGGACTTCCTGCGGATCGAGCGGGCGGTCAAGGCGAAGATCCCGAGGCTCCAGCTCGAGGGCTTCTCGTACCAGGGCTCCGACGACGCACCGCTGGAGATCCCGATCGCGGAGCGTATCGCGGCGATTCGGGCCAGGAAGAAGGAGGATCGGGCCCGTGCGGCCGTGAAGCTGGCGCGAAAGACCGGCAATGCACCGGCCAAGGGGAAGGGCCCGGCCGGCCGGGCAGGCGAGGGGCCGTCGGGACCAAAGGCACCCGGTGGACAGGACGCGAAGAGCACCAAACGGCGGCGGCCTCATCAGCACCGGCGTCCGGGTGGGCAGGGCCGGTCCTGACGCCACCATCCCGATATCTTTCGGGGGACCTGCGCAGGAGAGACCGATGCACCGCAAGCGAGGCCGGCCCAAGAATCGCCGAGCGGGGTGCCTGCTTTGCAAGCCCCACAAGGCCAATGGTATCAAGGGCCGCAGGACGTCCCGACCCGCGCAGGTGCGACGCAGCGACGATGCGTTCCGTACCGAACTCGGTGAACTCAGCGCTCGGCGCCCCATCACCTTCACACGCTGACAGCCCGTCACGGAGACCACGATGGACAAGCAGACCATGATCGACCGACTCAACGAAGATCTCGCCGGAGAATTCGGCGCGATTATCCAGTACTTGACCTATGCCGCCAAGGCGACCGGACCATATCGGCCCCAACTGGCGCAATTCTTCCTGGAAGAGGTCACCGACGAACAGCTGCACGCCCAGTACCTGGCGAACAAGATCGTGGCCCTCGGGGGGGAACCCACGACCATGCCACGGGCCGTCCCCGCCGCGAACACCAACAAGGAGATGCTCGAGGCCGTCCTCGCCGCCGAGCAGCGGGCGATGAGTGATTACACCCAGCGGGCCAAGGACGCCGAGGCGTATGGCGACAAGGGCCTCGCGGTGCAGCTTGAGGATATGGTCCGTGACGAGAGCGGCCACTCCGAGGAGACCGCCCGGATGCTCCGCGACTGGCCACTCTGAGGCTGGACCTGCCCAGCCCAGCTGGGGGGAGGGGTGGCGGCGGTTCTGGCCCTGCTCCTCCTGGCCCCATCCCCGGCACCCTCCCAGACCAGGGGGCATTGACAGGAACGGTCCCACAGGCGATGCTTCTTCGTTGGCCCGTATTGATGGGCCCAGGATGTGGAGAGGGCGGTGAGCTCGTTCTTCGAGCCCATCGCCCTCTTCTTGTGACCATGTCGGTCACACCCCGCGTGGAGGTTCCGCGTATCACAGATCGGTCGGGATGTACGTTTCATCGTGGCTCCGACTCGAATCAAGCTAGGGAGCATCGAAGATGCGTACCAAGGGTACCGTTAAGTGGTTCAATGATCAGAAGGGTTTCGGGTTCATTACGCCTGAGGACGGCAGCAAGGATTGCTTCGTCCACCACAACGCCATCCAGGCCGAGGGTTTCAAGACCCTCGCCGAGGGCGCACAGGTCGAGTTCGACATTGTGCAGGGCGCCAAGGGACCTGCAGCTGAGAACGTCGTCGCCCTCTAATTGGGTCATGATGTGAGCTGAGCCGACGGGCCGTCCAGAGTGATCTGGGCGGCCCGTCGTGCGTCCGGTGTCCTGCGCCCCCTAGGCGACGGGCAGGCGGACCCGGAAGGTGGTCCCCTGGCCAACGACCGACTCCACGGTGATGACGCCGCCCATCCCCTCGACCAACCGACGTGCCACGGCCAGCCCGAGCCCCATCCCGCCGGTGTCGCGGGACCGCGATGGGTCGACCCGGTAGAATCGCTCCCAGATCTGCTCGAGATACTCCGGGGCAATGCCCGGTCCTGCGTCCGAGACGGAGATCGTCACGCCGTCCTCCTGGCGCGCCACCGCGACCAGGACGCTTTCCGGACCCGGGGAGTGGGTGACGGCGTTCTGGATCAGGTTCCGCAGCACCTGACCGAGTCGACGGGGGTCGGCCACCGCGGACAATGGCCCCTCGGGCAGGTCCGCCTGAATGGCGAACCGCGCATGGAACCCTCCGAGCGCCCGCCGGACCACCTCGGCCACCTCGACCTCCTCGGTTGTGACCCGGAGTTCGCCGGCATCGGCCAGGGCGAGATCCCGCAGGTCATCAACCAGCTGCTGCAGCAGGAGCGACTCCTCCTCGAGAGCCTCCAGCAAGGCTCGGTCGGCCGGCCGCAGTCCGTCGAGCGCCATCCGGACCAGGCCGACCATGTTGGTGAGTGGGGTGCGAAGTTCATGGGCCACGTCGCTCACCATCCGACGGCGCTGTCCCTCCGAGGCCTCCAGCGATCCCGCCATCTCGTTGAACGCGACCGCCAATCCGGCGACCTCGTCGGCGCCCTCGACCGGCACCCTCGCGGCGAGGTTCCCCCGACCGAGCTCGCCGGCGGCGCCCGCCAGCGTGGTGACCCGCCCGGTGAGCCGCCCCGAGAGCACCAGGGTGAGGAGGGCGGCAATCACCGAGCCGACCAGCACCGCCTGCAGGATCCGTCGCTGGAGGACCCGTCCGGCATCCGACTGGGGGCGTTGGTCGAGGAGCCGCTGGGGGCGATAATCTGGAACGAGGGCCACAAACCGTGGGTCGGGATCGGTCGGGGGGTCGATCAAGGTGCCCTCCACCTTCGCCCGGGTGATCGCCTCGGCCTCGCCCTCGCGCAACACCGACTCGATGATGATCACCCGACCGGCCCCAACCGTGATGTCACGGTCAGGCACCTCGGAGAGCGTGTTGAGCAACACCCCACGCTGCTCCGACGCGACGATCACCCCCCCGAGCAGTGAGTCGCTCACCGTGAAGCGGACCGCGAGCGCACGGATCCCCGCGGTGTCCCCCCTCGGGATCGCCGCCAACGAGTCGACGACGAGGCGGGTGGCGGTCCCGAGGTGCCGGATCGACTCGACCTGCATGCTCATCCGGGTGAGCTCGACCTGGCTCCAGGTCCCCAGCAGTGAGCCGAAGATCACCAGGGAGGCGACCACCATCGGCCAGACGATCACGAAGAACTTCAGGCGGATGGAGCGGATCACGTGACCCCACCCACGGCCAGGCGGTACCCAGCTCCGAAGGCCGTCTCGATCGCGACACGCTCACCGGCCCCAGCCCCCTGCAGCTTGCGGCGAAGGTTCGCCACGTGGACGTCGACGGTGCGCTCCCGCGTCTCAAAGCCCTCTCCCGGGAGGGCATCGAGCAGCACGGGCCGACTCTTGACCCGGCCCGGGCGCTCGGCGAGGGCCACGAGGATGGCGAACTCGCTGGGGGTCAAGTCCAGCGGGATCTCATCGAGCAGCGCCCGGTGGGCGGCATGATCGATCAGCAGGGCCCCGACCCGGGATCGGTCCTGCGACCCCGGCGGGGTCCGGCGCAGCAGCGCCGCGACCCGAGCGACCAGTTCCCGTGGGTCGAAGGGCTTGGTCAGGTAGTCGTCTGCTCCGGCCTCGAATCCCTCCAGCCGCTCATCCTCCAGCGTCCGCGCCGTGACGAAGATGACGGGTGCGGCGTTGCTGTCGCGAAGCGCCCGGACGATCTCGACGCCATCGGCTCCGGGAAGCATCCGGTCGAGGACGAGAAGATCGAACTCCTCCGCGCGCGCGCGGGCCAATCCCGCGGCCCCGTCATGCTCCACCGACACGAGGTGTCCAGCATGGCGCAGGTAGACCGCCATCATCTCGGCGGTGCGGCGGTCGTCCTCGACCACAAGGACCCGGCCCTTCGGCAGCCCGTTGCCCGCGGTCATCCGGTGGTCCTTGCCCGTGCCATCACCGACGATGACCTTTCGTGACCACGACCCGTTGGTCCCATCCATTCCCTCCCATCTGGAGTCCACCCGAGATGACCCGCCCAGGGATCGAGTCCGCCCCGACAGACTGGCCCGCGTGGAGGATCAAGCTCTACGTCATCATCTTCGGGCACGAGACGCCAGCCGGCAAGGCATTCGACGTCGCGCTGATCTTCAGCATCCTGGTGAGCGTGCTCGCGGTCATGCTCGACTCGGTGGGGTCGATCCGAGAAGCGTACGGCAGCCAACTCTTCATCCTCGAATGGTGCTTCACGATCATCTTCACGATCGAGTATGCCCTGCGGCTCCTCTGTGCACCCCGCCCGGTGCGCTACGCCCGGAGCTTCTTCGGCCTCGTCGACCTGGCCTCCATCCTGCCGACCTATGTGAGCCTGGTCCTTCCGGGCACCCAGTACTTCCAGATCATCCGCGTGCTCCGCGTCCTGCGGGTGTTCCGGGTGCTCAAGCTCGCGGAGTACATCGGCGAGGCCGACACCCTCCTCGTGGCGATCCGCAACAGCCGCCGCAAGCTGTCGATCTTCATCGCCACCGTGCTGGTCATGGCGATCATCCTCGGGGCGGCGATGTACTTCGTCGAGGGACGGACCCACGGCTTTACCAGCATCCCCCAGTCGATCTACTGGACCATCGTGACGATCACCACGGTCGGGTATGGCGACATCGCACCGGCCACCGCGCTCGGACAGACCCTCGCCTCCGTCATCATGCTGCTCGGCTACGCGATCGTGGCCGTGCCGACCGGCATTGTCACGGTCGAGCTGACGCGTCGTCCCGACACCGTCCGGCATTGCCCGACCTGCCACTTCGCCGGGCACGAGCCCGAGGCACACTACTGCAACCGCTGTGGCACCTCGCTCCACCCACGCCCAACCGGAGCCGAGGTGCCGTGAGCGATCAGTTCGGCAGCGTGTAGCGCTCGAGGTACTGGAGGTCATCCGCGTCGTATCGGGCGAGATAGACACTGCTGGCTCCCATGCCGACGACGCGGCGTTCCGCCGGCATCGTCACACTGGCGACGTGACGACCGTTGGCATCGAAGAGATCGTAGCGCCATGGCTGGCCCGATCGCTGGGAGCGGTTGACCCAGAGCCGGTCCTGCCCATCCACCCAGATCGCACCCGCATTGAAGGGTGGCTTGGCCTCGGGCCATGGCAATCCGTCGATGGCACTGCGACCACTGCGACCGCGGTTCATCGCCACCGACCGCTGGCCGTTGTTCATCTCGATCCCGATGCTGATGCCGCCGCTCCGCTGCCGCTCGGCGACGAACTCCTCCTTCTCGGCGGTGCTGATCGGCACCGTTCGGACCTCGACCGGGGCGCCACGGACGGTGCGGCCATCGGGCTGGATCAGGTCGACATGGTAGTCACCGACTCGCACGACGTAGGCGGCTCCATCGGGGCGGATGGCCCAGCCGTCCTGGGGGGAGAAGGGTACCTGCCGGGTCGTCTGCGACTGGTTGCCCGGTCCACCCGAGGTCACGGTCTTGACCTCGGTCTCCTTCATGCGGGCGATCATCGTGGTGGCCCCTGCGTCGCGGTTGTAGCGCATCAGGCTGCTCGAATCTGACCCCGGCTGTCGGGCGCGGAAGTACAGGTTGCCAGCGCCATCGACCCCCTGGACCAACATGAAGTTCATGCTGCCAGGCCCGGCATCGCCACCGGTGGCGATCGGAAAGGTCCGTCCAGGACGCATCCGCGCATCGAACTCCATCAGGCGGCCATTGCCGAGGTCGGTGACCAGCACCGAGTCGCCGGGCAGGGCGAAGACCGCGTCGGGTTGGCTGTACTCTCCCGGGCCGGCACCATTGCGACCCACCGCGGTGTGGGTCCGGAGGGCGGCGTCGACCCGGTAGAGCGTGTTGTCGAGCGGATCGGCAATCAGCAGCGAACCGTCGGCAAACTCCCGCAGCCCGCCGATCATGGCGAACTCGGTCGGATGGCTCGCCGTCGGGGCACCGAGGGTGAGTTCCCGGACGGCCTGGGCCGGGGCCAAGGTGGGGGCTGCCATCGCGGCCGCGAGACACAGCGTGGGGTAGCGCATCATCGTCCAATCTCCAGGGTGTGGGGTCACCTCTCCAGATTGGATCCTACGCACCCGGTGTTCAGGGGGTGTTAAGGCCCCGAGTCCCGACCGTCGCCCTCACCACCGGAAGAGGTAGGAGAGCTTGAGGAAGAAGGCATCATCGGTCCGCTCGAGCTCCCGGAAGGTGAGTGGCCGGTTGCCGCGAAGTGTCGAGCCGTAGCCGATGAACGCCACCGTGCCGGCCGTCGGC
>JAHEFN010000292.1 GCA_024640185.1 Gemmatimonadota bacterium
GCCCCTGCTGCCCCGGCGCGGGATGACCGTGGGTGCCTGGCCGCAGGGATGATGACCGCAGCACGGCACCGTTGGATCGTACGTCGTCCTGCCGTTCCATCATCGCCTCATGCGACGCTAGGATTCGGCATGTCGCCCCCTTCCACCGGCCCTGTGGTCCGCCCGGCCACCCTGACCGATCTGTCGGAACTGGTCCGGGTCATCAACGTGGCCTACCGGGTCGAGGCGTTCTTCCTCCATGGTGAGCGCATCGACGAGGCGGGCGTGCGCTCCCGGTTCGGCCAGCCCCATGGGCTCTTCCTGGTGGTGGAGGGGAGCCACCCTGGGAACCTCGTTGGTGCGGTGTATTGCGTGGTCGAAGGCAGGCGGGGCTTCTTCGCGTTGCTCTCGGTCGATCCGACAGCGCAGGGCGGCGGGATCGGGCGGCAGTTGATCGCGGCCGTGGAGGCGCATTGCCGCCGATCGGGATGCAGCCACCTCGAGCTCGAGGTGGTCGATCTGCGGGAGGAACTGCCACCGTTCTATCGCCGGCTCGGCTTCACGAAGATCGGTACCGCACCGTTCCCGGATCCGGGGAAGTTGCGTCGCCCCGCGAAGATGCTCCGCATGCGGAAGCCGCTCGATCTGGTGGATCCCAGCGGGTACCGGGGGTAGACTGCGGTGCGTGCGAGTCCCTGTCCATCGCCATCAGGAGCCTGATGCCCACCAAGAATGCCTTCCGTGCCCGGCACGTCGATCGTGAAGCGACCATCGCGGTGGCGCTGCCGCTGGCAGAGACCTTCGCGCTGTTCACCCCCGAGGGCGAGCGTCGTTGGGTCCCGGGTTGGGAGCCGGAGTATCTCCACCGTGCGGAACACGATGGCGTGGACACCGCCTTCCGGACCTCCCACGGCGGAGAGGACACCCTCTGGATGGTGCTCGAGTACGATGTCGAGGATGGGTGCCTCGGCTATGCGCGAGTCACCCCGGGGTCGCGGTTGGGGACGGTGATGCTGGACATCGAACCGATCGATGACACCTCCTGCTGGGTGACGGTGTGCTACGAGCTGACCGCCTTGAGCGATGCGGGCAACGAGCTGTTGGGGCGGTTCACGCAACGCGCCTTTGAGGAGATGTGCGCCGACTGGGAGGCACGGATCGCGGCCTTGGCCATTCCGGTCATCCGGTGATCGCCGGGGTCGCCGAAGGCGTGGTGTCGTCGTCATCGGATCACGCCTGCCGTGCCCGGGTTGCCTCTCGGTCCCCGGTTGTTCCCACCCGACAAGGAGGTCATCGTGACCGCATTGCCCGCCCTCTGGATGCCGATTCTGGTCTCGGCCGTGGCGGTCTTCATCGTCTCGTCGATCATGCACATGGTGCTGCCGTGGCACCGTGACGAGTATCCGCCGCTTCCCGACGAGGATGGCGTGATGGATGCCCTGCGGCCGATGAAGATCCCGCCGGGCGACTACATGGTGCCACGTGCAGGTAGCATGAAAGACTACGCCTCCCCGGCATTCGCGGAGAAGCTGGCCCAGGGCCCTGTCATGGTCCTGACGGTCCTCCCCAACGGGCCGATGAACATGAGCCGCAGCCTCGGCATGTGGTTTGTCTACGTCCTGGTGGTCAGCGTGTTGGCGGCCTACCTGACTGGTGCCGCGGTGGCGGCCGGCACGGATTATCTGGTGGTGTTCCGGTTGGCCGGCACCGTGGCGTTCATCGGCTACTCCGTCGCGCTCTGGCAGATGGTCATCTGGTACAACCGCTCAGTGCGCACCACGGTCAAGGCGACCATTGACGGCCTGCTCTACGGTCTGGTGACCGCCGGGGTGTTCGGCTGGCTGTGGCCATGATCTCGCCGTGGGACCACGTGAGGTGAGATGGCGGCCCTCCGACCGGAGCGGTGACCAGTTGGCCCGGGTCACCCTGGTCGCCGGCACGGCGGTCATGCTCATCGCCGCCTCGCTCATCGTGCACTTGTATACGGGTTTCTCGCTGCCGGTGTTGTGGGGTGGCAGCCTGGCGATCACCCTGGTGATGGCCACCCTCGGGTGGTATCTCCTCTCGCTCGTGGCACGCGGCGTGGCCCACATGTTCACGGCCTCTGGTGGGCTCGACCGACCCCGCGAGTACTCGGAGCAGCAGGCATTGGTGGTTCGCGGGGCGTACCGGGAAGCCGCCGACAGCTATCGTGCGCACCTCGTCGCCTTTCCCGATGACCAGACGGCTCGCCTCCGCCTCGCGGCACTTCTGGAGGGGCAGCTGGAGGACCCCGCCGCAGCGGAGTCGCTCTATCTGCAGGTCCGTGCCGGTGCAATGACCCGCAGCCAGCGGCTCACCGTTGGCAACGGGCTGATCGACCTCTACCGCGCGAGGGGAGATCACGAGCAACTGCGCACGGAGTTGGCCCGCCTCGCCCGTGATTTCGCGGGCACGGCGGCGGGGGAGGGCGCACGCCGGTTGCTCCGCAGCGCGCCATTGACGGACGAGTCGTCCCCGGCGTGACCTCCCGAGAGTTGCCCGCCGGGGGGCCGATCGGCCATTTTTGATGGCCCGCGTACCTCGAGCCTCTCTCCTGGATGCCCATGCCTTCCTCGTCCCCCCTCCGTGGCTTTGACCTCCTCCAGCATCCCCGATACAACCGGGAGCTGGCCTTCACCGAGGAGCAGCGCACGACCCTTGGGTTGCGAGGGTTCCTCCCCCCAAGTGTCCTCACCCTCGCGGAGCAGGCCCAGCGTTCGATGCTCAACTTCGAGCGCAAGGAGAGCGATCTCGAGCGCTACGTCTTCCTGACGGCGCTCCAGGACCGCAACGAAACCCTCTTCTATCGCCTGGTGATGGATCACATCACCCGCCTGATGCCGGTGATCTACACCCCGACGGTCGGGGAGGCCTGCCAGAACTTCGGCGAGATCTTCCGTCGTCCGCGGGGCCTGTATATCGCCGCCAATGACCGGGGGGGGGTCAAGGCGCTGCTGGAGCGGTGGCCGGAGCGGGAGATCGAGGTCATCGTCGTCACCGATGGTGAGCGGATCCTCGGACTCGGCGACCTCGGGGCACAGGGGATGGGGATACCGATCGGCAAGCTCTCCCTCTACACCGCCTGTGCCGGCATCGACCCGGCCCGCTGCCTCCCCGTGACCCTCGACGTGGGGACCGACACCGTCGCCCTTCGCGAGGCGCCATTCTATCCCGGCCTGCGGCAGGAGCGGATGCGGGGCTCCGACTACCTGGAGTTCGTCGCGGAGTTTGTTGATGCGGTGCAGGAGGTGTTCCCCCGCACCCTGCTCCAGTGGGAGGACTTTGCGACCGACAATGCCTTCCGGTTGTTGGCGGCGCACCGCGATCGGATT
>JAHEFN010000293.1 GCA_024640185.1 Gemmatimonadota bacterium
GAGCCGACGAGATTTGGGCCTGGGGGCTGCGCAATCCGTGGCGCTTCTCCTTCGATCCAGCCGGCGGCGACATGTTCATCGCCGACGTCGGGCAAGCGGAGATCGAAGAGATCGACGTCCTGCCAGCCGGGGTGAGCGGTGCCAACTTCGGATGGAACACCTACGAGGGAGGCAACTGCTACAACGGCCCGTGTGTGGGGGCCGGACTCACCTTTCCCGTCCACGAGTATTCGCATCGCTCCGGGGGAGCATGCGGCGGTTCGATAACCGGCGGCTACGTGTACCGGGGCAACGAACTGCCCTGGTTGCGGGGTCACTACTTCTATGCCGACTGGTGTCTCAGCGACCTCAAGAGCTTTCGTATGAGGGGCGGCCGCGCTGTTGATCACATCGATTGGGGAGCGACCCTGGCAGTGCCGGGATTCATCACTTCGTTCGGCACCGACGGGTTCGGCGAGCTCTACTTCCTGGCTCAGGGCAAGGTCTACAAGTTCGTCTCGGAGCGAGCTCCCGAATGCGATTTCGATGGAGACGGTGTCGCCGACATTGCGGTCGGCGCACCGGGCGAGTCGCATTCGGCGGCGGCTTCCGCCGGTCTGGTCCAGGAGTTCCGTGGTAGCTCGGGTCCATTCGACCCGGCCGATGATCGCACGTGGCGACAGAATCGAGGCGGGTTGGGCGGCACGCCTGAGGCCGGCGACCTGTTCGGGGCGGCCCTCGCCTGCGGGGATTTCAACGGCGATGGCTTCTGGGACCTGGCAGTCGGGGTACCGGGGGAGGGCGCCGGATCCGTTCAGACCCTCCACGGATCCGCCGCCGGATTGAGCCCTGATCAATCGAGCACTTGGACCCAGGCGATGCTCGGGGTCGGTGACGCAGTTGCGGGCGACCTGTTCGGGGCGGCTCTCGCCGCCGGCGACTTCAACCGCGACGGATTTGATGACCTCGCCATCGGGGCGCCCGATGATGCCGAGGCCGGCCCCTCGGCCTCGGGTTCGGTGACGGCCGTCTTCGGCGGACCGGGCGGGCTGAGCCCGGCCGGTGCGGTCCTGCTGCATCAGGATTCCCCCTCGATAGGGGGCGTTGCTGCGGCGGGTGACCAGTTCGGGTACTCCGTCGCCTCCGGAGACATCGACGGGGACGGCTACTTCGACATCGTCGTCGGGGCCCCGGGGGACACGGTCTCCGGCAAGGCTGGAGCCGGCAGTGTTGCCGTGGTCTTCGGAAAGCCGCTGGGAGTTGGGCCGCGCGATCTTCTGGTCACACGGGACTCAGCGGGCATCAAGGGCCGAACCGGTGCCGGGGCCCGCTGGGGTGTCGCGGTGGCGACCGGAACCTTCGACGGTGATGGTTTTGACGACATCGCGATCGGGGCCGAGGGTCGCAAGCGGGTCGGTGCCGTGCAGCTGATCTACGGCACCGGCAATGGGCTGAGCCGCCGTGACAGTATCTACCGGGAGGGATCTGCCGGGACGCCAGGCGTCGGTGAAAGGGGGGATCGGTTTGGCACGGTACTGGCGGCCGGTGACGCCGACGGTGATGGCTACGACGAGCTCGCCGCGGGTGTGCCGGGCGAGTCGCACAGTGGAAAGACCCGTGCCGGGATGGCAGTCGTCTTCGCCGGGAGCCGGACGGGGCCGGTGCACGCCGATCCGCAGCGATTCCATCAGAACACGACCGGCATCAAGGGTGTGGCCGGAGACGGCGACGAGTTCGCGGCCGCGCTGCGATTCCTCGACACTCGAGGTGACGGTCGCGTCGACCTCGTCGTGGGGGCACCGGGCGACAACGTCGGCGGCCAGGTGGCCCTGATCCCGGGCAAGGTGGGCGGGCTGTCGGCGGCGGGCGACGTGCTGTGGTCCCAGGACACGCCTGGTGTCGGTGGGATCGCGGAGACGGGTGATCGGTTCGGCGGCGCGCTCTAGAGATTGGATCAAGGAGGTTGCGGAGTGTCCATGCCATTCGACGAGATCGGCGATGGGGTATATCGCCGCCGGTACGAAGCTCTCGACCAGAACATCGGGATTGTCCTGGGTTCGGCCGGTGTTCTGGTGATCGATACCCGCTCGGTTCCGTCCCACGGCGAGGAGATTGCCGGCGACCTCGCCGGGCTCACCCCTCTGCCGGTGCGGTGGGTGATCAATACCCATTGGCACTGGGACCATGTGCTCGGCAACTCGGTCTTTTCCGAAGCTGAGATCTGGGGCCACCGGAGGTGCCTCGAAGTGATGCAATCGGACCCGGAGGGAATCAAAGCCGCCGCCCGGAGTTGGCTACCCGACCTGACTACCGAGCTGGAGCAGACGGTCGTGGTGCCACCGTCGACAATCTTCGATACCAATGTGGCCATGGATCTGGGCGATCGGGTCGTCCGGCTCCTGTACCGCGGCAAGGGCCACACCGACGCCGACATCACGGTCCGGGTCGGTGATGTGGTGTTTGCCGGCGACCTGCTCGAGGAGGGTGCCCCACCGGTGTTCGGCGACGGCTATCCGCTGCAGTGGCCCGACACCATCACGGCGCACCTGGCCAACCCGCCGCGCCTCACCGTGCCGGGCCACGGCGACATAATGGATGGGGACGCGGTGAACGGTCAGATCGAGGAACTTCGTGACGTGGCGCGACGCTGCGCGGCCGCCACCTCGGCCGGGGAGCTGGATCTGGTAGGCGCCCCGTACCCCGACGAGGTGATGCTCTCGGCGATGGATCGGTCTCTGCTGGAGCGCGGCCTGTGATCGACTCAACCAGGTTCACAGGCGGCATCACCGTCGGCACGCAGCCTCCGCTGCGCCGCATCAAGATCCTCACCACCCTGGCAGCACGAACCGGGTTCGATGTGGCCTGGGTCGTGGATCACTTCCTCGGTTTCTTTCCACGCTCGATATGGGATCGAGACTTCAGCTGGGCTGCATCGCCCGGCGCCAGCCCGCACCAGTATTACGACTATCAGGCGCTGATGGGCCATCTCGCCCGCCGCAACATCCACATCGGTGTCGGAGTAACCGAGTCGATTCGGCGTCATCCCGTTCTCCTGGCGCAATTTGCACTCACCATGTCGCATCTCGCCAAGCGAGCCCCGATCCTCGGCATCGGCGCCGGGGAGCGGGAGAACGTCGAGCCGTATGGGATGTCCTTTGATAGCCCGGTGAGTCGCCTGGAGGAAGCGCTCCAGGTGATCCGGCTGTGTTTCGAGTCGGACGGGCCCATCGATTTCAACGGCGAGTTCTTCAATCTGGACCGGGCCGTTATGGATCTGCGCCCCGTCCCGGACAAGAAGCCCCAGGTGTGGGTCGCAGCCCATGGGCCCCGGATGCTGCGACTCACC
>JAHEFN010000294.1 GCA_024640185.1 Gemmatimonadota bacterium
CGCAGATGATCCTCGCGAAAGCGTGCCGCAGGGTCCCCACCGCCCGAATCACCCCGGCCTGCAGATCGGCTCGTCCTTCGAACGGATCGCGCCACTCATCCCGCAGTGGGTGCCAGGCGATGGCGTTGATGGTGAAATCCCGGCGGGCAAGGTCCTCCTCGAGCGACACACCGAATTCCACCTCGGCATGTCGTCCATCGGTGCGCACATCGCGACGGAACGTGGTGACCTCATGGAGGAGATTCTCCGCGTCGAGGACCCCCACCGTCCCGTGCTCGATGCCGACCGGCACGGTCCGCTGAAAGAGCCGCCGCACCTCCTCCGGACGCGCGGCGGTTGCCAGGTCCACATCGGACTGCGCCCCGCCCAGCAGGCTGTCACGAATCGCCCCACCGACGCACCAGGTCTCGAACCCGGCCGCCTCGAGCGTCTCGAGGATGGCGCGCACCGGATCGGGGATCGCAATCACAGCGGCAGGATCTTGATGTTCCGCAGTGCCAGCTCACCGTTGTGGTCACCCTGGACGGCGATGTGACCGCGGGGGGCCAGTCCGTAACGGGGCCATGCCGCGAACTTGCTCTCCGCGACCTTGGCGAGCCAGTCCGGGCTCTGCAGTTCGTAGCGCAGCAACTGGGTGCCGTTGAGCCAATGCTCGACATGTCGGCCCACCACCACGATCCTGGTCGTGTTCCACTCGCCGGCGGGATGCTCGACGCCAGCAGGAGAAGGATAGAGGCCATAGGCGGCACCGACCGAGGTCAGGCGATTTCGCCCATCAGGATGGTTCGGGTCATCAAGCAGCTGGTACTCGGGACCGGTCCAGTAGACCTTCGGGTACTCTTCCGTTGCCCGGTAGAAGAGCCCCGCGTTGCCCCCGTGTTCAAGTCGCCACTCCAAGATCAGTTCGAAGTCACCAAACAGCTCCCGGGTGACCAGGTCACCGGTACTGCCGGTCTTGATCAACAGCCCCTCCCGTGCCTGCCATCCGGCGGGGAGGGTGTCCGACCGATACCCGCGCCACTGCGCGGGGCTTTCGCCATCAAAGAGGAGTCGCCAGCCGCGGGCCGTCTCGCTGGTGGTGAGGGTGTTGGGTGGTCCGGCCTGCGCGGCGACCGGCGTCGTGGTGACGAGCAGCGACCCGAGCAACACCGCGAGGCGGGGAGTGCGATCGATCATGGGACCCTCACAAGCGCGGGGTGCCGGCGCTCAGCCGCAGAGCACGCTGCCACCGTTGACGTTGATGACCTCGCCGGTCACGTGCCGGGCGAGACCGGAGAGCAGAAAGAGAATCGGGCCAGCGACATCCTCGGCAGTGGCAATGCGCCCCAACGGGATGCTCGCCGCGACGGCCTCACGCCGGCCACCCTCGTAGGCGGATGCCGACATCGCCGTGTCGACCCAACCGGGGGCGACGGCGTTGACGGTGACCCGCGGAGCACACTCGATCGCCAGCGACTTGACCAGCGAGATGATGGCACCCTTCGACGCCGCATAGTCGGCATGGCCCGCCTCACCGCGCTGCCCCGCGGTACTTGAGACCACCACCACACGGCCACCGGTCCCGATCAGGTTGAGCGCCGCCCTGGTCACCAGCAGCACGGAATCGAGGTTCGTCGCCAAGGTGGCCCGCCAGCGCTCGGGGGGCATCGCGACCAGGGGCAGATCGCCTGCCGGCCAGACGCCATGATTCACCACGACCGCGTCGAGGCCACCAAAGGCGGCGGCCACTTCGCGCATCACACGATCGACCGTTGCCGCGTCGCCAAGGTCTCCACCGCCCGAATATGCCCGTCGCCCCGCTCCCCGAATCTGGCGGGCCACCTGCTCGGCCTCGTCGCGACGGGTATGGTAGCAGACGCCGACATCGGCACCGGCCCGTGCCGCCATCAGCGCGGTGGCCCGGCCAATCCCCCGGGAACCACCGGTGACCAGCAATCGGGTACCCGTGAGGTCGATCACCGGCCGAACTCCGCGGTGAGCAGGGCGGCGATCTGGTGCTCGATCGCGAGGTGGATCTCCTGGACATGGTTCACCGCGGCGTCCTCGACCACGAAGGCGTGATCCACCAGGTCACGGAGGCGGCCACCATTGCCCCCGAGCAACGCCACGGTCACCACACCGCGCTTGCCGGCCTCCGCCACCGCCCGGATGAGGTTGTCCGATTCGCCGGAGGTGCTGTGCACCATCAACAGGTCACCTGGGCGGGCAAGCGCCGCCAGTTGGCGCGCGAAGATCTCCTCGAACCCGAAGTCATTGCCCGCCGCGGTCAGCGCCGACGAGTCCGTCGTGAGGGCGAGGGCACGAACCCCACGGCGTTGGTCGGCGTCATAGCGGACGACGTACTCCGTCGCGATGTGCTGGGCGTCGGCTGCCGACCCGCCGTTGCCGGCAAAGAAGAGTGTCCCACCATCGGCAAGACAACGCCGCATGACGGCGACAATGGGGGTGAGCTCATCGCTGCGCGCCGCGATGCGTGTCGCCAATCTGCCGAGCGTGCCGAGCCCCGCGGCCAGTGCGTGCGCGTCGCTCATTCTTCGGAGAGGAGCCGGCGCATCCGGCTCCAGAGCGAGGTATGGATCGGCAATGGCTCGACCTCGTAGAGTGGCCCGTCATCCAGGATGGCCCGGGGGTTGGTCTCCAACAGCAGCACCGCCTGCTCGTGCCCGTCGTGTTCGGTGAGCCACTCCACGGCCGTGGCCACACAGCGAGCATCGCCATGGTTGTCCGCAGCGAGGATGTCGGCGAGCCCCTCCCGAACCAGATCCCGGGCCCGCTCGCCACGACTGCGCGGCTGGGTCAGCGTCGTCGCATCGACCTGCATCACCGCGCCCATCTGGCGCCAGGCCTCGACGGCACCGACCGAACACGACGAATAGCGTTCGGGGTGGGCGAGGATCGGCACCAGGTCGTGATCCATCACCTCCGCCAACGCCCGGGCGACGATCTCTGCCGGCACCATTCGCGGGAACTCCACCAGCAGGTAGCGGCTGTGGTTGATCGTCACCACCCGTTCCCGCATCTTCGGCGACAGGGGTCGGTCGAGCATGATCTCGGCACCGCGATGCACGGTGATGCCAGCCGGGATGTGTGGCAGGAGTCGCTGCCACGCCGCCTCGTGCTCCGGCGGGAACCCCGCCGCGGCCTTCGAGGCCAGCAGGTGCGGCGTCGCGGCGATGTCGGTGACACCCTGCAACTTGAAGGCGGTGAGCACCTCCACCGACTGCTGCACGCTGCGCGAGCCATCGTCAACACCCGGGAGCAGGTGGGAGTGCAGGTCGATCACGTCCGCCCCTGATCGGCCGCCGCCATGCG
>JAHEFN010000046.1 GCA_024640185.1 Gemmatimonadota bacterium
CCCACTCCCCCGGATCGACATCCCATGACCGACCCATCGGACCGCCTCACCGCCGCCCTTAGCCGTAGCTATGCCATCGAGCGTGAGCTCGGTGAGGGCGGCATGGCCACGGTCTATCTGGCCCACGACGTCAAGCACGACCGCAAGGTGGCCATCAAGGTCCTCAAGCCCGAGCTGGCGGCGGTGATCGGCGCCGAGCGATTCGTGGTCGAGATCAAGACCACCGCCGCGCTGCAGCACCCCCACATCCTGCCGCTCTTCGACTCCGGCACTGCCGACGGCTTCCTCTACTATGTGATGCCGTTCATCGACGGCGAGACGCTCCGCGACAAGCTCAACCGCGAGCGGCAGTTTGCGGTCGAGGAGGCGGTACAGATCACCACCGAGGTGGCCGACGCGCTGCACTACGCCCATACGCAGGGCGTGGTGCACCGCGACATCAAGCCGGAGAACATCCTGCTCGCCAACGGTCGGCCGATGGTGGCCGACTTCGGGATCGCGTTGGCCTTGAGTGCGGCCGCCGGCGGCAGAATGACCGAGACCGGCCTCTCGCTCGGGACGCCGCACTACATGAGCCCCGAGCAGGCCACCGCCGAGAAGGAGATCTCGGCCCGGAGCGACGTCTACTCGCTGGCGAGCGTGCTCTACGAGATGCTGACCGGCGACCCACCGCACACCGGGAGCTCAGCGCAGCAGGTGATCATGAAGATCATCTCCGAGACTGCCGACCCGGTGACGACCTACCGGCGCTCGGTGCCCGCCAACGTCGCGGCGGCGGTGGGGAAGGCGCTCGAAAAGCTGCCGGCCGACCGGTTCGAGAGTGCCGAGGCGTTCAAGGCGGCACTCCAGAACGCCTCGTTCACCACGGCGACGGCCACCGCGGCGCTGGCGAGCCCCACCTCGGTGCGGGGGTGGGCGCGGAGCCGGCTCACCTGGGGACTGGGGGCGGTGACGGTCGCCGCGCTGGCCGGGCTCATCTTGGTGGCGACCCGCCCGGAGCCGGCCGCACGGGTGGCGCGGCTCGACCTCTCCCTCGGCGAGCTGGTGCCGATGCCACGTGGCGGCGACCTGGTGGTTTCTCCCGACGGCTCGATGCTGGCCGTCACGATCGGAAGGGCACAGGCGTCCGCGATCTACTTGCGGCACCTCGATGGGGAACCGGAGTGGCGAGTGGTCCCCAATACCGATGGCGGCACGAACCCCACCTTTTCGCCCGACAGTCGCTGGCTGGCATTCACCCGTCGGAGCGACACCTCATTGGTGAAGGTCTCCATCGAGAGCGGCAGCACTGACATCCTGGTCCATGCCGACTCGATCTCGCCGTTCTATCCGTTGTGGGGCGCCAGCGACGAGATTCTCTTTTTCGCACCGAATGGGACGTTTGTGGTTGATGCGTCGGGCCGCGGCCTTCGGGCCGTGAATGGCGGCAGTCGCGGCGATGCATTCTTCCTGCCCGATGGCTCCGGGTACCTCGCCGGACCCATAGGAACGGCGGAGGGTGGCGTCTCCCTGGTCGACTTCGACAGCGATTCGGTGATTCCGCTCATCGACGGCGCTCGGCGGCCGATGTACCTCTCGCCGGGAGTGCTGCTCTACGTTGCCAATGACGGTGGACTCTTCGCCGTGGAGCTCGACCTCGGTGCGCGCCGAATCGTCGGTGACCCGGTCCGGCTGCTCCCCCGGGTGGGCGATGGCCTTGGCCGGCGCGGTTACGCAGTGTCCCTCGACGGCACCCTGGTCTGGCACGACGGTGAGCCAGCCGGGGGAGGGTTCACCAGCCGGACCACCACCCTGGCACTGGTCGACTTCACGGGGGCAGTGGACACGATCGACCTCGCCGCCGGCTCGTACTACGACGTGGCCTTCTCTCCCGATGGGGAGACGATTGCGTATTCCAAGTCTCTCGGCAGCGACGGTTCCCACCTCTACACCTTTTCGCTGGTTACGGGAACCAATCCGCAGCGCACCTTCGACGGCACCAGTTGGGCTCCGATCTGGTCTCCAGACGGCAGTGCCATCCTCTTCTCGAAGAGCGACACTACCGGGGCGTTCCTCTCAGCCAGCCTCCGCCTCAAGCGCCTCATCGGTGATGGTGAGGAACTCCGCCTGTTCGACCTCCCCGGCCGGCAGGTTCCTACCGATTGGCCGTCGGCCGACACCATCGTCTTCACTACCTCCCTCAGCAGGGGCACCTCCGACCTGCTGATCTCCTCTCCCACGGCAGACGCCACCCCCACGCCGTACCTCGACACCGGGTGGCGTGAGGAAGGTCTGCAGGTGTCTCCCGACGGCCGCTCGGCGGCGTTCGAGTCGAACGAGGGCGGCGAGTGGGAGGTCTGGATGCGGGACTTCCCGGCGGCGACCCGCAAGCAACGGGTCTCCTACGGCGGCGGGAACTTCCCCCGCTGGGCACCGGATGGCAGCGCGATTTACTTCTGGCGGAATGGCTTTCCCGACCTCGACACCCTCTACCGGGCCACTGTCAGTACAGGAACGGGCGGCGTGGAAGTGGCCACCGCGGTGCCGGTTCCAGGCGTGCCCGCCGTGGACCTCGAGAGCTGGGACCTCGACCCCGACGGCACGCGGTTCGTGGTCGCCACCTACAACACGAGTCTGGCGGCGGCGGCGAATGAATCGGACGTGACGGCGTCGCGGTATGTGGTGATCCTCAACTGGTTCGAGGAGCTGAAGGCGAAGCTGGCGGGCGGGGCGCCGTGACGGACCTCCTCGCCGCGGCGCTGGCCGACCGCTACACCATCGAGCGGGAGCTGGGGCAGGGCGGCATGACGACGGTCTACCTGGCACGGGACCTCAAGCACGAGCGCCAGGTGGCGATCAAGGTGCTCCGCCCCGAACTGGCCGCGGTGATCGGCGCCGAGCGGTTCCTCTCGGAGATCCGCACCACCGCCAACCTGCAGCATCCGCACATCCTGCCGCTCCACGACTCGGGCGACCTCGGCGGGTCGCTCTTCTATGTCATGCCGTTCATCGAGGGCGAGTCGCTTCGGGAGCGCCTCGAGCGCGAGAAGCAGCTTCCGATCGGCGACGCGATCCGGATCGCCTCCGAGGTGGCCAGCGCCCTCGACTACGCCCATCGCCACGGGGTGATCCACCGCGACATCAAGCCCGAGAACATCCTGCTCCACGACGGCCGCGCCCTGGTCGCCGACTTCGGGATCGCGCTGGCCGCCTCGTCGGCCGGCTCCCGGATGACCGAGACGGGGATGTCGCTCGGCACGCCGCACTACATGTCTCCCGAGCAGGCGATGGGCGAGCGGACGCTCGATGCCCGCACCGACGTCTACGCCCTCGGTTGCGTCCTCTACGAGATGCTCACCGGCGACCCGCCGTTCACCGGCAGCACCGCGCAGGCGATCGTCGCCAAGGTGATGACCGAGAAGCCGGTGGCCCCATCGCGGGTGCGCGACACCCTGCCCGAGGCGGTCGAGGACGCGGTGCTCACTGCACTTGCCAAGCTACCGGCGGATCGCTTTGCCAGCACCGCCGAATTCGCGGCCGCCCTCGAGGGGACCAGCACCGCTTCGCGCCGCACGACCGGAACGCGGCGCACCGCGCAACCGAGGATGGCGCGAGTCGCGTGGCCGATCGCCGCCGCGGCGCTCGCGCTGGCAGCGTGGGGTTGGTTTCGCCCCGGGGCGACCGCGGGAACCGGGAGCACCACACGGACCGAGCTCGTGCTGCCGGCGTCGGCGCCGGTCGAGTTCATCGGCGAGGCGACGATCGGGGTGGGACAGACCGCCCTCGCCCTCTCCGATGATGGAACGACGCTCGCCTACGTGGGTGGAGTGGGGAGCCGCACGCAGATCTTCGTGCGACGCCTCGACAGCTTCGAGGTGACGCCGCTGGCCGGGACCGAGGGGGCGTTCCACCCGTTCTTCTCCCCGGACGGGGCCTGGATCGCCTTCATGGCCGACGACCAGCTCCGCAAAGTGGCGACCACCGGGGGACCGGTCACCACCCTGGCCGAGGCGGGGCTGACCACCGGAGGCGTCTGGACCCGGGCCGGCGACATCCTCTTCACGATGGAGCTCTCGCAGGCGGCCCTGATGCGCGTGTCGTCGGCGGGAGGGCAGGCGGCTCGCCTCAATCAGGGCGACGTCATGGAGTGCACCAAGACCATGAGCCTGTTGCCCGACGACAGCTGGATCCTGTGCACCGGTGTGACGGACCAGGGGTCGGCCTTCCTCCTCGTCTACGCCCTGGAGACCGGGGAGCATCGCGTGCTGGTCCGGGATGGCGAGGCCAGGGCGTGGCAGGTTGGCGAGCCGCTCCCGGACGGCGCGCTGATCGGCACCACCCCCCTCTACCGCGCCGACGGGCACCTCCTCTATACCAGCCCCGACGGTACCCTGCTGTCGGTCCGCTTCGATCCCGGGCGCCTGGCGGCTTCGGGCGACCCGGTCGTGGTGGCGACCGGCGTGCGGATGGAATCCTGGAGCCACCAGGCCCAGGTCGCCGTGGCGGGGAATGGCGCGATCGCCTACGTCGCCGGCGGCGATGCGCATCTCGGCGTGCTCGCCTGGATGGACCGGCAGGGTCGGGTCGACACGCTGCCGTTTCCCGCTGCGAATACGATGGGAACCGACATCTCCCCGAACGGTGCCCAGGCGGTGGTCGCCATTCCCGCGGTGTCGGGAGCCCTCGAGCTCTGGCTCTATGACCTGCGGAACGGAAATCGCAGCCGTTTGGCCACCGACCTGAACAGCTCGATCAGCCGCTGGACCCGGGACGGCAGGCATGTGCTGGCCGTCCTCACCGGGGGGGTCCTGGTTCGGCTCGATCCCACTCGACCGGGCCAACAGGACACGCTGGCCCGCACGAGCATCTACCCTTTTGCCTTGTCGCACGACGACCGGCTCCTGCTCGGTTCTCCCGCCGACCAGAGACTGGCGGGCGAGGATCCGCTTGGCAGCTACCAGATTTCCCTCGATGGGAGCGCGGCCCCAGAGCCGGTGCCGCTCGGTGGGCGGGGCGGTGGCGCCTATGGTCCGACCTTCTCCCCCGACGATCGGTGGGTGGCATACCTCGCCAGTGCCGGAGGCGTCTTCGTCGAGCCCTACCCTCCGACGGGCGAGATCTACCGGATTTCAGGCGAGCTGGGAGGGGATGTCCCCTATTGGTCGGCGCGTGGCGACGAGATCTTTTTCCCATCCAATTCCCAGATGTATGTTGTTCGGGTCCACCCGGGTCCACCGCTGCGCTTCGACCCGCCACAGTTGCTCGCGACCCAGCGGTTCGCCAACTACTCGGGCCGGCCGTACGCCGTCGCGCCGGATGGTGGGCGATTCCTCATCAAGCTCGGGTCTCCAGAGCACTCCGCACCGTCGATCCGGCTGATCCTGAACGCGTCGCTGGAAGCCACAGGCTCTCGATGACGCAGCAGCACCCCAACTCGCGACCCGGTCGATTCGATGACTGACGCCCTCAACCGCCTCGCCGCCGCGCTGACCGACCGCTACACCATCGAGCGGGAGCTGGGGCAGGGCGGCATGGCGACGGTCTACCTCGCGGAGGACCTCAAGCACAAGCGCAAGGTCGCCATCAAGGTCCTCAAGCCCGAGCTGGCGGCCTCCATCGGCGGCGCGCGCTTCACTCAAGAGATCCGGGTCGCCGCGGCGCTGCAGCACCCCCACATTCTGCCGTTGCTCGACAGTGGCGAGGCGGGCGGCATGCTCTACTACGTCATGCCCTATGTCGAGGGCGAGTCGCTGCGCGACCGCCTCGCTCGCGGAGGAGAGCTCCCGGTCAGTGACGCGGCACGGATCCTCGCCGAGGTCTGCGACGCCCTCGCTGCTGCGCACGCCAAGGGGATCGTCCATCGCGACATCAAGCCAGACAACGTGATGCTCTCCGGGCGCCACGCGCTGGTGATGGATTTTGGGGTGGCCAAGGCGTTGAGCGAGGCGACCGGGGCCCACGGCGTCACCAGCGCCGGGGTGGCACTGGGTACTCCCACCTACATGGCACCCGAGCAGGCGGTCGCCGACCCGGCCATCGATCACCGCGTCGACATCTATGCGCTGGGTGTGATGGGCTACGAACTGCTGGTCGGCACCCCGCCTTTTGTGGGTCGGACGGCGCAGGAGGTGCTCGCCGCCCACGTGACTCAGGCACCGGCGTCGCTCACCGCCCGCCGCCCCGCGGTGCCGGAGGCGTTTGTCGACGTACTGATGCGTTGCCTCGAGAAGCGCCCAGCCGACCGGTGGCAGAGCGCCGAGGAATTGCTCCCGCAGCTGAGCATGCTGGCCACTCCCGGCACTGGCTTGACCCCCACCGCGACGCAACGGGTGACCGCCGATCGTCGGGTCGGCCGCCGGCGCTGGGTTGCTGCAGGGGTGGCGGCGGTCGCCGTCGCGGCGGCGGCCCTTTTCGGCCTGCGGGGGACGGGATCAGCAGCGGAGGCCGATCTCGATCCGGACCTGATCGCGGTACTGCCATTCGAGGTGAGCGGACCGGACCTCCTCGACTCCGACGGGATGGTCTACTTGCTGGCAGCCCACTACACCGGGGAGGGCGGTCCGCGAGCGATCGATCCCCGCAGCGCCATCGCGGCCTGGGAACGGCGGAAGGGCGATGGTGATGCTGCTGCCCGGGTGGTCGCCCAGGAGATGCGGGCTGGACAGTACCTGTTCGGTGAGGCTGTCCAAACCGGTACCAATGTGTCGCTGCTCGCTCACGTGTCGCATCTGGGCATGGCTGGAGGCGAGCAGTTCAGCGTTTATGGCCCGGTCGACTCCCTCCCCGGCTTGATCGAGGAACTCGCTGGCAAACTCCTCGCTGGGAATGTGGGACTCATTGGCCGCCGGGCGAGCCACCTCCCCCGGTCCCTTGACGCGATCCGGGCCTACGTTGACGGCCGCGCCGCGCTCCGTAGGTCGTCATGGGATGAGGCACTGGGTCAGTTCGGACAGGCCATCGCCATCGACTCGAACTTCACCTTGGCGCAACTCGGGTTCATCGAGGCGGCGGGCTGGACCACCAAGAAGCCTGTGGAAGGACTGCGGCGGATCACCGAATTGGCGTGGGACGCCCGGTCCCGGCTCGCGCCGCGCGATCGGGCGATGCTGGTCGGCTATACCGCCGGGCAGGGTCCCGCCCCCTTCACCCTTGCGGACTGGCTCGAGGGGTGGCAGGCTGCCGTCGCGCAGTTCCCGGACCTGGCAGAGGCATGGAACTGGTTGGGCGAGGCGTACGTCCACGCTGGCGACCCGCTCAGCGAGGAGGACAACCGCGAGGCAGCGAAGCGAGCGTTCCGCCGGGCGATGGACCTCGACCCCGGCATTTCCAGTCCGATGATTCACACCATTCAGTTCGCTAGCGCAGACGGCGACAGCCTCGAGACCGATCGCCTCCTGGATAGATATCTGGCTGTCGACCACACACCCTCGTTCCTGAACCTTGAGCTGCCGCTGTCGCGCGACGACAGCGCCGGAATCCTGGCAACACTCGACAGCCTCCCAGTCGCGAGCTTCGAGTTGGTCACGGGCATTGGGTACTCGATGCTTTTGAGCGGTCGACAGCTCGGGCTTGTCGACACCATCTTTGCGCTTGCGGTCCGGAATACAGCCGGTGATTCTCGGCGACGCGTCGAGAACTGGTACGCGGCCACCCTGTTGGCTCTCGGCAGACCTGGTGCCGCCGGACAAGTCGCTCGTACGGCGACCACGCTGACGGACTTGGACCTGGTCACGTTTGATGCCTTCGAATCGCCCACCGTTGAGGCCGTTCCTGATGCGGTCGATCGACTGACCCGGCTGGCCCTCGAACCGTTGGCAACATCGGTTCCTGCCCGGATCGAGCAATACGACGCCATGTGTGTCGTGGCCCAGTGGCGGCTCATCAGGCAGCCAGGCGCTTCGGTGGCGGAGTACCTTGACCGAATCCGTATCGGAGCCGCCGCGACCGACCGCTACGGATTCCCAGAGGCGAGTCCCGTTTGCCTGGCGACCCTCGAGGCAATGATCGCCGTGCGAGATGGCGCTCCCAACGCCGAGTCGCTGGTGACGGGCCTCGATACGCTGCTGCTCCGATCGCCGCCCCGTTTCGGCCGGAGCAACCAGATCGTCGCCCGGCTACTCGACCACGTCGGACGAACAGCAGATGCGCACCGTGCAGCCAGACGGTTGGAGGGAGACTGGGTTCTCATGTCCACGGACCGTCGAGAGCGGGGCCGACTCGCCGCCAAGCTCGGCAAGCGCGACGAGGCGATCGAGGCGTACCAACTCTACTTGGCAGCGCGACAGGATCCCGAGCCAGCACTGATCCCACAGCGCGACTCCGTCCGGGCGGAGCTCGCCCTCTTGCTCGGGGAACAGTGAGGTGACCATGGATGCCCCAGACCGCCTCGCCGCCGCACTGGCCGACCGCTACACCATCGAGCGGGAGCTCGGGCAGGGCGGCATGGCGATCTCTGCCCCTGATAGACTCGACAAGATCGGGCACTGAGTGCGAGTGCGTTCGTGGGCCGGAGTCCTTGCTGCCGTGGCACTGGGGGGCGTGCCGGTCCCCGCGCAGGGTCCTCCGGCGCTGCTGGGGAACTTCAGTGACGACTACGGCAGCCAGCACACAATCTCGGAGTCGCTCTGGGTTCACGGCACCGCCGCCCGCTACCACATCGTGCGCTGGGACAGCGCCGGGCATTTCCTCATCGCCCGAAACGACCCCGACAACCCATCCGACGGCAGCCGTTGGACGCGGATCGATTGGATGCCACTCGACTCGATGCCCCCGTACCGCTGGGCCTTCTGCCTGAGCGCCTATCGCGCCCCGACCGCCGACGCTGCCTTGGCGGTCACCACTGCCGACCGTACCTCACCACGCACTGGCTGCGACGGCTTTCCGTTCACGCGGATGGCCAAGTCGACCGTCGATTCGACCGTCACCGGCCGCGATCCGTACCGCTCGGACTCGCTGCCACCAGAGTGACCGGGTCCGAATCGGGCCGACCGACTATTGTCCGCGCTCACTTCCACGCAGGATCAGGAGCGCGCCACGATGGACGATGAGGATTTCGAGGAACTCGACGACGGTCCCATCGATGCGACGGCGGTGATCCGCTGCCCCTACTGCGGTGAGAAGGTCGAAATCGCCCTCGATGCGGGCGGCGGCACGGTCCAGGAGTATGTGGAGGACTGCGAGGTCTGCTGCCGGCCATGGCAGCTCACGGTGACCTTCGACCTCGACGGCAATGCTGACGTGGCGGTCGACGAGGCGAGCTGAGCGCCACCGGCGATCGGCCTCCTTGCTCGCGCCCTGCGCGGGGCTGCTCCTCCATTCCAGTCCAGACCCGTTGCCGGGCTTGCGCTTCGGGGTCAGTCGTGATAAATACTTTGCAGGTAAACTATTTATCACGACCGACTGGAGAACCCGATGTCCGACAAGAAGATCATCGCCGTGCTCGGCGCCACCGGTGCCCAGGGGGGCGGCCTCGTCCGCGCCATCCTCGCCGATCCCGATTCACCCTTTGCCGTCCGGGCGCTGACCCGGGACGTGACCTCCGACGCGGCCAAGGCACTCGCCAAGGCCGGGGCCGAGGTGGTCGCCGCCGACATCGACGACACCGCCTCGCTCACCAAGGCCTTCGAGGGCGCCTACGGGGTCTACGGGGTGACCTTCTTCTGGGCCCACTTCTCGCCCGAGCGCGAGATTGCCAACGCCAAGTCGATCGCCGAGGCCGCCAAGGCGGCCGGGGTCGAGCATGTGATCTGGTCGACCTTCGAGGATGCCCGCGACTCGATCCCGCTCAGCGACGACCGGATGCCGACCCTTGGGGGCAACTACAAGGTTCCCCACTTCGACGCCAAGGCGGAGGGCAACCGCTTCTTCACCGAGCTCGGGGTGCCGACGACCTTCCTGCTGACCTCGTTCTACTGGGACAACCTGATCCACTTCGGGTCGGGGCCGAAGCGCGGTGAGGACGGGGTGCTCGACTTCGTGCTCCCGATGGGTGACAAGAAGCTCCCCGGCATCGCGGCGTCCGACATCGGCGCCTGTGCCTACGGGATCTTCAAGCGGGGCAAGGAGTTCATCGGCAAGACGGTCGGGATCGCCGGCGAGCACCTGAACGGTGCCGAGATGGCGGCCGCCCTCACCACGGCGCTCGGCGAGCCGGTGCGGCACCAGGCGGTGTCGCCCGATGTCTACCGCAGCTTCGGGTTCCCGGGCGCCGACGACCTCGGCAACATGTTCCAGTTCAAGGCCGAGGCCAACGCGATGTACACCGGCAACCGCCCGGTGGCGCTCTCCCGCGAGCTCAACCCGGGATTGCAGACCTTCGAGCAGTGGCTGGCGGCCAACGCGGCCCAGATCCCGTTGGAGTAGCGCCTCCGGTCGGTTGGGGCCAAGTTTCGTGATCCTATCCCGACCGGTGCCATGACCCCTGAGCAGGACCGCCTGACCGCCGCCCTCGCCGACCGCTACGAGATCCTCCGGGAACTCGGCGCGGGCGGCATGGCGACGGTGTATTTGGCACGCGACCTCAAGCTGCAGCGCCAGGTGGCGCTCAAGGTGCTCCGGCCCGAGCTGGCTCAGTCGCTCGGGCCCGAGCGCTTCCTCCGCGAGATCGAGATCGCGGCCCAGCTGCATCATCCCCACATCCTGGCCCTGCACGATTCGGGGGAAGCCGAGGGCTTCCTCTTCTACGTCATGCCGTACGTGGAAGGCGAGTCGCTGCGCGACCGGATCGCCCGTGAGGGTGAGCTGCCGGTGGCCGACGCGGTGCGGATCCTCAAGGAGATGGTCGACGCGCTGGCGCTGGCACACTCCCAAAACGTGGTCCACCGCGACATCAAGCCCGACAACGTGATGTTGAGTGGTCGCCACGCCCTGGTGATGGACTTCGGCATCGCCAAGGCGGTGAGTGAGGCAACCGGCGGCGGGATGGTCACCACCGTCGGGATGGCGCTCGGCACCCCGGCCTACATGGCACCGGAGCAGGCCGCCGCCGACCCCGGCGTCGACCACCGCGCCGACATCTACGCCGTGGGGGCCACCGCCTTCGAGATGCTCACCGGCCGGCCACCGTTCACCGGACGGACCCAGCAGGAGGTGTTGGCAGCGCATATCAGCAAGACCCCGGAGCCGGTGGGTGAGATGCGGAGTGCCGTCCCCCCCGCGCTGGCGGAGCTGGTGATGCGCTGCCTCGCGAAGAAGCCGGCCGACCGCTGGCAGTCGGCCGAGGAGATGCTGCCGGTGCTCGAGGGACTCGGCACCTCGAGCGGCGGCATGACCCCGACCCGCGGGATTCCGGCCGCTCGGAAGAAGCTCCCACGCTGGCTGCTGCCGGCGGCGGCCGTGGTGGCGATCGTGGCGGTGCTGGGGGTGACGCGCTTCAACCGGGTCGGTGCCTCGGGCACCCTGATCGGCGATGCGGTGTTGGCCGAGAACGACCTGATTCTGGTTGGCGAGTTCACCAACGAGACCGCCGACTCGACGCTTGGGGCGACGGTCACCGATGCGGTGCGGGTCGAGTTGCAGCAGTCGGAGGTGGTGCGCGTCCTCGGCCAGCGGGAGATGTGGGATGGCTACCAGCGGATGGACCGTGATCCCGCCGTGGTGC
>JAHEFN010000047.1 GCA_024640185.1 Gemmatimonadota bacterium
TACGAGGCCGATGACGTGATCGGCACCCTGGCGCTGAAGGGCGCCGGGCAGGGGCTGCAGAGCGTGATCGTGTCGGGCGACAAGGACTTCTACCAGTTGATCGGGCCCCGGGTGGCGCTGCTCAATCCCGGTCGCGGCGGTCCTGCCGGGGTCGAGGAGCTCTGGGTCGACGAGGCCAATGCCGCCGAGCGACTCGGCGTGCCACCGCACCAGGTCACCGACTACCTCGCGCTGGTGGGTGACTCCTCCGACAACGTTCCCGGGGTGCGGGGGATCGGTGCCAAGGGGGCCGTCAAGCTGCTGGCGGAGTACCCCGACCTCGAGGCGCTGATCGCGGCGGCCCCCAACCTCAAGGCGAAGCGGCCCCGCGAGGCGCTGCAGGAACACGCGGCGATGGGGCGGCTCTCCAAGCAGCTGGTCACCATCATGACCGATGTCCCGGTCGACCTCGAGCTCGACCGCTACGTCATCGAGCCCCCCGACGGCCCGGCGGTCGCCGCGATCTTCAGTGAGTTGGAGTTCGGTTCCCTGCTCCCTCGGGTTGACGCGATCATGGGCACCGAGGAGGCCGCCCCCGCCGTCGAGACGGTGGCCGACGACGGCCTTGCGGTGGTGGTGGTGGACGACCCCGCGGAGCTTGCCGACCTTGCCGCACGGCTTCGTGAAGCCCCCTTGGTCGCCTTCGACACCGAGACCACCTCGCTCGAGCCTCACGACGCGGCGTTGATCGGGCTGTCGTTGGCGGCGTCGGCGACGGAGGTCTGGTACCTCCCCTTCGGACATGTGGCGCCGCCGGCAGATCTCCTCGATGTCGATCAGCTGCCCGATCCGCCGCGCAACCTGCCGCCGATCACCGATCCCGCCTGCGCCCCGATCCGGGCGCTGCTCGAGGATCCGGCGGTGCCGCTCGCCGCCCAAAACGGCAAGTACGACATCCAGGTGCTGCGACGGGCCGGGGTGGAGGTGCAGGGCCTCGCGTACGACTCGATGTTGGCGTCCTTCGCGCTCGACCCCTCGCGTCGCTCACACGGCATCGACGCCCTGGCGCTGGAGCTCCTTGGCATCCGGATGACCCAGTTCACCGAAGTGGTGGGCAAGGGGAAGGCACAGATCCCCTTTCCCGAGGTTCCGGTCGAGCGGGCTGCGGCCTACTGCGGCGCCGATTCCGCCACCGTGCTCGCCCTCCACGACCACTTTGCGGAGGAGTTGAAGGCGACCGGGCTGGAGCGGGTGCTGCACGACCTCGAACTCCCCCTGGTGCCGGTGCTGGTGGACATGGAGTGGACCGGCATTGCCATCGACGCCCAACACTTCGCCGCACTTGCCCATGAGCTGGAGCGCGATCTCGACCGACTCCAGGCCGAGATCCACGCCGTCGCCGGCGTGGAGGGGCTCAACCTCAACTCGCCACGGCAACTCGCCGAGGTGCTCTTCGGGAAGCTCGAGCTGCCGGTCATCAAGAAGACCAAGACCGGCCCCAGCACTGATGCCAGTGTGCTGCAGGCCCTCGCCGAGATGGGTCACGCCCTGCCGACCCTGATCCTCGACTACCGCGAACTGCAGAAGCTCAAGAGCACCTACGTCGACGTCCTGCCGGGACGCGTCAACCGCGGCACCGGTCGGATCCACACCTCGTTCAATCAGGTCGGCGCCCAGACCGGCCGTCTCTCCTCGAGCGACCCCAACCTCCAGAACATCCCGATCCGCACCACCCGCGGGGAGGAGATCCGCCGGGGATTCGTCCCCGAAGCGGGGTGGCGGTTCGTGGTCGCCGACTACTCGCAGATCGAGCTGCGGTTGATGGCGCACCTCTCGGGTGACGAGGCGTTCGTCGCCGCGTTCCGCAGTGGTGGCGACATCCACCGGCAGACGGCGGCGATCATCTTCGGCTGCGACCTCGACGCCGTCACGCCGGAGATGCGCGCCCGTGCCAAGACCATCAACTTCGGCACCATCTATGGCCAGGGGCCGTTCGCCCTCGCCAACCAACTCGGCATCTCCCAGGACGAAGCCAAGGCGTTCATCACCGACTACTTCGTCCGGTTTGCCGGCGTGCGGACCTTCCTCGACGGCTGTGTCGAGACCGCCCGCGAGCAGGGGTATGTCGAGACGCTGTTCGGACGCCGTCGCTACATCGCGGAGATCCACGACCGCAACTTCAACCTCCGCTCCTTCGCGGAGCGGACGGCGGCGAACACGCCGTTGCAGGGGTCGGCCGCCGACCTGATCAAGCGGGCGATGGTGGCGATCCACCATGCGCTGCCAGCCGCCGGGCTCCGGGCGAGACTGCTGCTGCAGGTCCACGACGAACTGGTGGTTGAGGCGCCAGCGGACGAGGCCGAGGCCGCCGCCGCCCTGGTCAAGCAGCACATGGAGGCGGCCGCCGAACTGAAGGTCCCGCTGGTCGTCGAGGTGGGGATCGGCGAGAACTGGGTCGACGCGAAGCGGTAGGCGGAGACCGGCGCCGAAGGAGACGCTCCGACGGCCCAGCTTCGAGGCGGCACCGGCTCGATTCACAAAGGTCGGATTCGCCGCACTCGGTCTCTCCGTGCGTGGGCGAGTGGCGCGCGGCGAACAACCGACCTTTGCTCATCGAGGGCGCCCCTCTCCGCTGGGGCCGTCAGGACGCCGTCAGGACGCCGTCTGTCGCCTCTCGTCGGGCGTCTCTCCCGGCGGGCGCTTGCGCCAGCCGGGCCACCAGTTCCACTCGCCGGCGATCTGCATCAACGACGGCACCAGGACCATCCGAATGATCGTCGCGTCGAGGAAGACGGCGACGGCCAACCCGAAGCCGATGAACTGCACCACCAGGATCCGGGCGAAGGCGAAGGTCCCGAACACCGCGATCATGATCAGCGCCGCCGAGGTGATCACCGAGGCGGTGGCCGAGAGCCCCTCGCGGGTGGCCAGCGTGTTCTGTCCGGTGCGGTCGAACGCCTCCTTGATCCGCGCCAACAGGAAGACCTCGTAGTCCATCGAGAGTCCGAAGACCACGGCGAAGACCAGGACCGGGACCAGCACGTAGATCGCCGACGTCGGCCCGTTGATGCCGAAGATCTGGCCACCGATCCCTTCCTGGAAGACCAGGACGATCAGCCCGAAGGTCGCGGCGACGGAGAGCGAGTTCATCACCACCGCCTTGATCGGCACCAGCACCGACCGGAAGACGATCGCCAACATCAGGGCGGTGACCCCGAGGATCAGTCCCACGATCAACGGAAACCGGGCCAGCAACAATTCCTGGAAGTCGAGCGCGCCGGCGACGTAGCCGCCGACATGAACCGACGCACCGCGCAGCTGGCGAATCGAGGAGTCGGCCACGATCTCGCGCAGTTCCTCGACCACCGTCATCGCCGTGGTCAGGGAAGTGGTGTCGCTGAGGACCACATCCATCAGGGTGGTCTGGTTGTCGGTGCCGAGATAGGCGTCGAGGAAGTCGGGGTACTCGGCCCGGACCACCTCGGGTTCGGCGTAGAAGAACGAGTACTCGAGGATGCCCCTCGGGGGTTCGAGGTCCACCAGCGAGGTGATGTCGGCCACCCTGGGGTCGGCCATGAGGGTGTCGGAGAGCTTCCGCAGTCCGCGGAGCCCCGTCGCGGAGGTGGCGGTGGTCCCCTCGGGAAAGGTGATGACCACCCGGATCGGCTGCAGGTAGCCGGCGCGATCCATCCGTTCGAGGGTCGCCACCCCGGCCCCGGCCTCGGTTCCCTCGGGCCACCAGTTGCTGCTCGGCAGCCCGATCTTGAGCTGGGTGACCGGCAGGGTCAGCAAGGCGATCAAGGCCGTGCCGGCCGCGGCCGCGCGGTAGGGATGCCGCGACAGGCCGCGGGCCCAGCGCTCCCAGATCTGTGGCCGGTGGTACCAGGCAAGCCGGGTCGCCAACCACTTCGGACGATCGATGTTGCGGCCCAGCGACGCCAACAGCGCCGGGAGCAGGGTGGTCGAGAGCAGCACGGCGGCCGCGACCACCACCAGGCCCGCGATCCCGACACTTCGCGTCTCGGTCAGCGGCGTCAGCAGCAGGGCCCCGAAGCCGACGACCACCGTGGCACCGGAGGTGACCACCGCATGGCCGGCGGTCTTGAAGGTGCGGACCGCCGCCTCGGTACTCCGCAGCCCGGCGTTGAGTTCCTCGCGGAACCGGGTCACCACCAGGAGCGAATAGTCGATGCCCACACCCAGGCCGATCATGCTGATCATGTTGAGCACGAAGATCGACATCGGTGTCACGTTGGCGAGCAGCCCCACGATGGCGAGCCCGATGGTGATCGCCATGACGCCGACCACGATCGGCAGCACCGCCGCGACCAGTGCGCCGAAGGCGAGAATCAGGATGGCCAGCGTGATCGGCACCAGGCGGCGTTCGTTGCGACTGGCGTCCTCGGTCGAGACGGTGCGGATGTCGAGGTCGAGTGGGGTCCGACCGGTGACCAGGATGGTGTAGCGGTCGCTGTCGGGATAGCGTCGCCGCACCGAGTCGAGGGCTTGGCGCAGCGGCAGGACCGCATCGCCGGCCACGGTGCCCGAGGTGTCGAGCGAGGCCAGGAAGAAGGTGGTGCCGCCGTCGGCGGCCACGAAGAGGGAGTCGTTGGTCGACCGCCACGAGACCACGCCTTCGATGTGGGGCTGTTGTCGGGTTGTGCCGATCAACGCATCGAGCAGCTCGCCGCCGATGCCCTCGGTCAGCGGGCCGGGTCCCTCGAGGGTCACCGCGAAGAACTCGCTCAGTGGCCTGGCAAAGCGGGCGTCGATCAGGGAGTCGGCGACCCGGGCCTCGGTGGTCTCGTTGGCGCCACCCTTGACCTGCAGGCGTGCAACGGTCTTCGGCGCCTGAAAGGCAGCCACCGCTCCGATGACTGCCCAGACCCCGATGACTGCTACGCGCCAGCGAACCAGCGCCGTTCCCAGTGTTTCAAGCACGAACAATGGTAGGAGGCCCCCGCCCTCGACGCCAGCGGAGGGTGGTTCCGGACCGACCCCTGCCGATATTCTACGGCATGCGAGCACAACATCTCGGCCTGGTGGCCGCCACGATGCTCGGGGTGATCCTTCTCTCCCGGATGCGGCAACCGACGTCGCCCGACGTGGCGCTGCCTGCCGCCGCCGCCGGCGTGGCCCTCGACCCTGTGCCACCGTTCAATCCGGTCGCCACCGTCCGTCGTGCGCCACGGGTGGCACCGTTCCCCGGGGTCCGCGACCCGGTCGATCGCGGTGCGACGGCCGCCAGCGATCGGCTGGCGATCCTCGCCACCCGGCGACGGATCATCAGGGAGGGCGACCGGATCTACCTCGATTCGGTGTGGGCCAAGACCGATTCGGTGGTCGTTCGGTGGGCGGATCCCCGGCAGACGGTCTCGGTTGCCTTCCTCCCCGACACATCGCTGCCCGGGTGGAGTCCCGCCTTCCTCGCCGCCGCCCGCGGAGGGATGCAGGCGTGGAGCGGCAATGCGGCGGGCCTCCGGTTTGCGGAGGTCGTGGACCCCGCCGACGCGGTGATCGAGGTGACCTATACGGCGGGCGTGTCGGGCAACGGGGAGTTCGGCGTCACCGAACTCAACTGGGATGCCAGCGGTCGGATCACTCGCGCCACCATCAGTCTGGCGTTGTCACCCGATGCGGCGGACCAGGTCGTCCCGCCCGAGGTGATGCGGCGAGTGGCGATTCACGAGTTTGGTCATGCGATAGGACTTCCTCATTCGAGTTCCCGTGACGACATCATGTTTCCGTCCTCGCCGACATCGTCACCCTCGGGCCGTGACCAAGCGACCCTGCGACTGCTCTACGCCGTCGCACCGGGCTCGCTGCGCGAGCCGTAGTCTGCGTGCCCGGACGCTGACCGTGGCGCTGTGCCTCCTCGCCGCCGCCGGTACCCTCTCGGCCCAGGACGGGGCCGCCGCGATCGACACCGCCATCGACGAGGGGATCACCCAGCGGATCTTTCCCGGCGCCGTCGTCGTCGTCGGTCGCGCAGACACCATCCTCTATGCGAAGGGGTACGGCGGATACACCTGGGACCGCGACACGCGCCGTCCCGATCCGACGTGGTCGCTCTGGGACATTGCCTCGCTTTCGAAGGTGGTGGCGACCGCGAGCGCGGTTGCCGTGCTGGTCGACAGCGGGCGGCTGGCGCTCGACGCACCGGTCGGCGCCTTCCTCCCCGCCTTTCGCGGTGTCGACAAGGACCAGGTGACGGTGCGGATGCTCCTCGACCACACCAGCGGCCTGCCGGCGTGGGTGCCGCTTCGCAACACGCCACCCACGATCGCCGGTGCCCAGGCCAAGCTCTTCGAGACGGAGCTGCGCCGCCCTCCGGGGGAGGTCTCGGTCTACAGCGACCTCAATGCCATCCTCGCGGCGATGATCGTCGAGGAGGTGACCGGTGAACCGCTCGACCAGTACACCACCGCCGCGGTGTTCGCGCCGACCGGGATGGGTGGGGCCGAGTGGCGCCCGGCGCCCGCGGACCGCTTGCGGGCCGTCCCGAGCGAGCGGCTCGCCGACGGCTCGGCGCGGACCGGCAGGGTCCACGACCCCAACGCCCGCCTGCTCGGCGATGTCGCGGGGCACGCCGGGGTCTTTGCCACCGGAATCGACATGGCGCACTTCGCCCAGAGTTGGCTCAAGGGGCTGAGCGGGGAGCGGAACTCCTGGGTCTCGTCGCCGACCCTGCGCCGCTTTCTCGAACGGAGTGATGTGTCGGGGACACGGGCGCTCGGCTGGGACACCCCGCGGCGCGATATCGATGATGGTGGACCGTCACTCTACGGCCGCTGCACCACCATGAGCACCTACGGTCACACCGGGTTCACCGGGACCATGCTCTGGTTCGACACCGAACAGGACCTCTTTGTGGTGCTGCTCACCAATCGGAGCTATGCCCCGATGCGTGGGTCGCTCGATGCGATTCGCGAGGTGCGCGCGCAGGTGAGTGACGCGGCGCGGAGGATGGCCGGGGAGCGCTGCGCGACCTAGTGGCCCAGAAAGGCCCGGATGCGGGGGTCCATGCGGTCGGGTGTCCAGTACGGCTCCCACACCAACTCCACCTCAACCGAGGTGACGCCCTCGAGATCAAGGAGGGTCTGGCGGACATCGTCCATGATCTCGGCGCCGGCCGGACAGCCCGGCGAGGTGAGTGTCATCCGCACATGAACCGCGCCGGCTTCATCGACCTCGACATCATAGACCAGTCCGATGTCGATGATGTTCAGGCCGAGCTCGGGGTCCTTGACCGCCCGCAACGCCTTGCGGGCGACCTCGCCGGTCGGGGGAGAAAGGGGAGCGTTCATCTCGGAATCATAGCGATGGACACCGCGGAGCGCGGTGCGAGCGGCGCTATCTCGTGCCGTCGAGGGTCTCGAGCAAGGCCTCCCCGAAGACCTCCCGCTGCCAGTCACGCATCCCGGTCACCGCCGTCATCCCCTCGACCGCCGTCGGCATCAGCCGGGCGATCCCCTCGAGGATCGCGTTGGGACAGAGCACACCCGGCTGCAGGGCGAACTCCTCGGCCAAGGCATTGCGGCGGAGCTTGAGGGCGCTGACGCGGGATTCGAATTCCGGGTCGTGGGCGTGCCTGGCGCCGCGGACGAACTTGGGGAGTTCGTCCTCCGGGGTGGCGAGGCCCCGGGCGATGGCCTCGAGCAGTTCGTCGCCCCGCCGATTGACGGTGTCCGGGCCGATCCCCCGGACCCGGCTCAAATCGTCCCGGCTCTTGGCCGGATGGGTGGCGAGGTGGAAGAGCACCTCGTTGCCGAGGACCCGGAAGGTGGCGCGATCGAGGGCCGACGCGGTGGCCTCTCGCCAGGCATAGAGTTCCCGCAAGATCGCCAGCGCCCGGCGGTCGAGCTTTCGGGCCCCCTTGAGTTTCATGAAGGTCACCCTGGGGTCGACCTCGCCGGGTTCCCAACGGGTCGATTCGACCAGCCCAAACTCCTCCTCGGCCCAACCCAGGCGACCCATCTCGGTCAATCTGTCGCGTAGTATTGATCGCAACTCACACAAGAGGTGGGTGTCCCCCGCCGCGTATTCGAGCATTCCGTCCGTCAGCGGCCTCGCCGACCAGTCGGCCCGTTGGAACCGCTTGTCCGGCCGGACGTCGAAATACTTCTCGAGCAGGGCCGCCAGGCCGATCCCCGGCTCGGCGGTAAACTGGGCCGCGATCCTGGTGTCGAAGAGCCGTCTCGGCTCGAAGCCGTATTCCTTCTGGAAGAGCCGCAGGTCATAGTCGGCGTCGTGGAAGATCTTCTCCGAGCCCGGGTCGGCGAGCAGGACACCGAGGCGGCCGAGGTCGGTCAACCCGAGGGGGTCGATGACAACCGTCCGACCGGGGATGGTGAGCTGGACGAGGTAGACCCGGTCGTGATAGCGGTGGAAGGAGGCGGCCTCGGTGTCGAGGGCGACGAGCGGGGCGCCCTCCACGGCGTCCATCAAGGCCTCGAAGGCGGGCTGGGTGTCGATCAGCTCAAAGTCCACTCAGTCGCGTCGCCGTGCGGTGTTTTCGATGGCATCCACAGCCTGGTCGAGTGCCCGGGCCAGGGTGGTGTAGAACTCGGCGTCGGGGGCCGGGGTCCCGCCTGGCCCGGCGTCCATGACCACCTGGCGGGCGAGCCGGGCGGCGTGGCGGATGTAGTCGGTGGCAGGCGGCATCGGCGCTCCGGTTGGGGTCGGCCGAATAGTAAGCGAGCGCCATCTGGCGAGCAGGGTTGCTTGGCCGTGATCGACCCATGGTCGTCGGCTACCTTTCGGCATGCTCACCCACCTCACGGCCCCCTCCGAAGCCGGCGATCGCCACGGGCATCTCCAGGCACCGGCCTGTCACGCCTCGACCGCGCCACCCGAATGATCGTCCGCTGCCGCGCGCGGACCGTTGGCTGCACCGACCAGGGCGAGGGCGTGCCGCCGCTGGTCCTGTTGCATGGCTTCCCACTCGACCGGACGATCTGGCATGAACAGTTCTCGGGTCTCGGCGGGCGACGATTGGTCGCCCCGGACCTTCGCGGCTTCGGCGACTCTCCCGCCTCGGCTGGCCATTACACCATCGACGACCTCGCCAACGATGTCGTGGCACTGCTCGATCACCTGGCCATCGACACCGCGGTGGTCGCCGGACTGTCGATGGGCGGGTATGTCGCGCTCGCACTTGCCGAACATCACCGCGAGCGGCTGGCTGGCCTGGTGCTGATCAGCAGCCGAGCCGGCGCGGATGATGCGGCGGTACGCGCCGGCCGCGACGAGGCGATCCGGGTGATCGCCGCGTCGGGCGGCCGACCGGTGGTGCAAGGGATGTTCGATCGACTCTGGGCGCCCGCGACACCAGCGACGGTGCGGCGTGCGGTTGCCGCTCGAGCCGAGGCGGTCTCTGCCACGGCGCTGGTCCACGCCCTCGTGGCGATGCGGGACCGGCCCGACCGGGAGCCGCTGCTGCCCCGACTCGGCGGGCTGCCGACCCTGGTCCTCACCGGAGCCGCCGATACGATGATCGATCCCGGGGCGTCTCGTGCGATGGCCGAGGCGATTCCCGGCGCCGAGCTGGTCGTGGTGGAGGGAGCCGGCCACCTGCCGCAGATCGAGCGGCCGGCCGAGGTGAATCGTGCTCTCGAGGCGTTCCTCCGCCAGCGGGTGTGAGGTTCCGGCCGGGTCAGGCGTCGTATCAAGTGGCGGGTCCGATGGAATCTCCCCCTCCGTCGCCCGCCAACAGCAAGTCCTTCCTCCTGAGGACGCCCCGGAACCACGGCCAAGCGAAACCGGTTCCGGGGCAGTCCCGTTCTTGGGGGCGAGCCCAATCCGTGCAGTGCGAAAGCAAAGAGGCCGGCCCCCGAGAGGGAGCCGGCCTTCGTCGTCTGCGGTGGGCGAGCGAGCCCTACTTGCGAGGCCGTCCCGGCGGGTCGTCGGACTCGAACACCTCGGCGTTCTTGGCAATGAACTCCTGCAGGTCCTCGGGAACATCTTCCTCGGGATAGATCGCGCTCACCGGGCACTCGGGTTCGCAGGCGCCACAGTCGATGCACTCGTCGGGGTGGATGAAGAGTTGGTCATCCCCTTCGTAGATGCAGTCGACTGGACAGACGTCCACGCAGGCACGGTCCTTCACTCCGACGCAGGCGTCCGTGATGATGTACGGCATTGCAAACCCCTCTGGCGTTCTGAGACATGAATCCCGCGCGCAGAGTAGAAACCCCTCCACCGGACGCGCAAGGGGGAGGGCGATCCCACCGATCTCCGGCGTTACGTTTGACCCCATGCGACCACCGGTGTCGGCCACCCTCCTGCTGCTCCTTCTCGCGGCAGCGCCCCAGCTCCCGGCTCAGGGACACTGTGGGCCCGGGCCGATCGCGCTGGTGCTCTCGGGGGGTGGCGCCAAGGGTCTGGCGCATGTCGGGGTACTGCGGGCGCTCGATGCAGCGGGGATCCGGCCCGACCTGGTGGTCGGCACCTCGATGGGGGCGGTCATCGGGGCGTTCTATGCCTCCGGCTACCGGGGCGTGGAGATTGACTCGATCGCCAGGCAACTCGACCTCACCGCCGCCTTCCGAACCTCCGAACCGCACGGACCGGCGGCATGGGGTGCCCGCCGGCCGCTGGTGATCTGGGAGGAAGGCGAGCGTGGCTTCGTGCTGCAGGGGTCGACGGTCAATCAGGCCACCCTCAACGGTGTGCTCAACAGCACCCTGCTCCGGGGCAACCTGCTCGCCCAAGGCGACTTCGACCGGCTACCGATTCCGCTTCGGATCGTCGCCACCGACTTGCAGGACCGTCGCATCGTGGTCCTCGGCGGTGGCGACCTGGCGCAGGCCGTTCGAGCGTCGAGCGCCATCCCCCTGGTCTTCACTCCCGAACGGATCGAGGGCCGGGTGCTGGTGGATGGCGGCCTCTCGGCCAACATCCCGGCCCAGGTCGCCCGCGACCTGGGCGCCACGCGGTTGATCGTCAGCGATGTCACCGAGGGCCCCAACGACACCCTCGATCTCGACACCCCCTTCGCGGTGGCCAGTCGATTGCTCGACTGGCTCTTCAACCAACCAGCCGACTCCCTCGGTGCCGACGACCTGTTGATCCGGCCGGCGGTGGAGGGGTACCGCTCGCTCGACTTCGCCCCGGCACGCCTCACCGAGTTGATCGCGCTCGGTGAGGCGGAAGCCGGCGAGCGCCTGGCCGCCTGGGGCTGCCCGGCGGCTGTTGTGGCGCCGCCGATGACGGCGCTGCCGACACGGGTCGCCGGATTGGTGCCCCGCGAGGCCGATCCCGCCGGGCTTCGCATCGTCCGCCGGGCGTTGGGGCTCGCCGATGGCGGGCCACTCGACCTCCCGGACCTCCGTGAGCGGCTGGACGTGTTGGCCGATCAGGAGGTCTTCCGGGAACTGTGGCTCGGTCCCACCGCCGATACCGGCGGGGTGGTCTTTCGACCCACGATCGAACGACTGCCGCGGCGTGTCGGTGGCATCGGGCTGGGGTATGACGCCGAACTCGGCGGCCGCCTCTGGGCGGGGTTCCTCGACCGGAGCGCTCCGCTCTTTCGCGGCGAGGGCTCGGCCTTGTTGA
>JAHEFN010000295.1 GCA_024640185.1 Gemmatimonadota bacterium
CAGGGTCGCCGCCTCGGCCCCGGCGACCCTGGTCACCTCGATGCGCTGGGTTGGCAGGGCCGCGCCGAGAATTCTGCCGTCGGCGTCGACGTGGAGCAGGTGACGCTGTCCGGCGATCACCAAGACCAAGGAGTCGGCCGTGAGTGGCCTGATGGTCATCGGAAGGGTGCTGCCGCCGGTCAACAGGAAGGCCGGGATGTCGGTCGAGTCACCCAAGGCACGCGCCCGTCGAGTGAAGAGCTCCGTGAGGCCGAAGGAGTTGTTGAGCAGCGGCAGCGCGCCGACCGTGGTGCCGAGCGTCCGGGTTCGGTTGCGGGTCTCAATGCGCACACTGTCGCCCATCATCGTCATCAGCGCGTTCTGGATCGGTTCAGCGTCCGGCGCAGAGTTCGGGCCGAAGACCGTGACAGCCAGCGTCGACACCAGCCCATCGGGGAGCAACTGGGCCACATACTCGAACCGTGCCTGACCGGCGATGGCCAGGCTCCCGGTGAGGGTGTCACCGCTCTCCGTGACCCGCTCCACCGCAATCGTGTCGCCCGAGAGCATGACCACGAAGGCGGCGTTCTGGGCAGTGGCCGGGGCGGCGAGGCAGGTGAGGAGGATGGCGGATAGGTAGCGGTGCATGGATCGATCCAGGTTCGGGAGTCTCGGAAGGTAGCGTGCCCTGCAGCCGGCCTAGGGCGTTCCCACGTGGAGCACCCGTCGCTCACCCTCCCGGATCCTGACCCCCACCAGGTCGCCATCGTCTCGCGGCCAGAGCCAGACGGCCGGCGATCGGATCGACCAACGGCGGATCAGCCGCTCCTGATAGATGAGCTGCCATGTGGGATCGATGACGGTCAGCATGGCTCGATCCCGGCGCATCGAACCGACGACCATCATCACCATGGCCGTGGATGACCCACCGCCGATGCGCGGGGCCACCACGTCGATGCGAAACGGCTTGCCGATCCCCGGCAGCGGGATGGTCACGGCCTTGCCCGAGTCGAGGTCGCGCACGTAGAGGTGGGTGGTGTCGGTGCGCACCAGCACCCTCCGGCCGTTCCAGAGCATGCTGTCCTGCACACGACCGCCACCGAGGAGGGTACCAGGCGCCAGCGCGGAGGCCGTGGTGTCGTCATCGGTGCGGCCTTCGAGGCGGCCAAGATCGACGAGGACCGCTGGCTGGTAGTCGCTCGCGCTCCGGCGAGTCGTCTCGCGGCCGAGCCATCCGCCGGTGACAGTCAACACCAGGACGACCGCGACGCCGAGGGGGAGCGGCACCGTCAGGCTGTGGACGCCCTGACGGAAGAAGCCCCGGATCACGGTGCCCACGAGGAAGCCGGCACCGGCGGCGAGTCCCCCGTAGATCACGCCGAACGGGTACCCCAGCCCGGACGTCGACGACCCGACCGAGAGGATCCCCGACATGATCGTGCTGGCCCAGATGAACGCGACGACAGGCGGCCCGACGAGCCAGGCCAGGGATCGGGGAAGGTCATCTGGGACTCGGACCGACATCTGTCTCTCCCATCGCCGCTCGTTGACCAATGGTGAGGCGGACGAACGACCCGCGCCGCCGGGTCGCCGCAGGTCATCCGTCGTCCCCGAGGAGGGGCTACTCCGTACGGCGGCGAATGTAAATCACGATCGCCGAGGAGAGCAGCCAGAAGCCGCCCCCAATGCCCATCACGCCATATTCAGCGGGCGAGGCACCACTGAAGAACTTGCTGAATCCCATTGCCATGCCGAACGCACCACCGAGGAAGAACAGCCACATCAACAGGGTGAGCAGTGTCTTTTCCATGGAGACTCCATATTGCAGGATGGGGTGGGACGAGCCTTGCCGCGACAGCGGTCTGCCGGGAAGGGGAGGGCCCCGTCCTCCTGGCCGTGTTCCCGGGGCCAAGGCGCCGTGTCGAACGGATAGACTACAGCGCATCCCCAATTCCGATAGTCTCTCCGTTGCCTTGCCGACCCGTCCGAAGGAGCTGCCATGCGCCGCCTGATCGCCGCCATCCTGTTCACTGCTGTCCTGGCCCTGCCGGGCGCCGCCGTCTCGCAGGCTGGGGGCCCGTCGGGCGATGGCACACCGGTGGTGATTGGCCGGTCGTACACAGTGCCCTCACTGGTCCTCAACGAGGATCGCCCGATCCAGGTGTACTTCCCTCCCGACTACGAGGGCTCGACCGACCCGTTCCCGGTGATCTACGTCCTCGATGGACCGGGCCACCTGCTGCACACTGCGGGCAGCATGCAGTTCCTGGCCGACAACCAACGCGTGCCTTCTGCGATCGTGGTCTCGATCAACAACACCGCGGGGCACCGGACCCGCGACCTCACCCCGCCGGTCACCGACTCGGCGGGGCGAGCGGCCTTCCCTGATGCCGGTGGGGCCGATGCGTTCCTCCGTTTTCTGCAGGAGGAGCTCAAGCCGTGGATGGCCAGTCACTTCCGGGTGGCCCCGTTCAGCATGCTGATCGGGCACTCGTTCGGCGGGTTGTTCGTCACCCACGTGCTCAACACCGACCCGGGGGCCTTCAAGGCCTACGTCGCCATCTCGCCGAGTCTCTGGTGGGACGGGGGCGCCTTCACCGAGGGCTTGGCGTCGATGTTCATGCGGCACCCCGACGCCAAGGGATCGCTCTACATGACCATGGGCAGCGAAGGCGGGGACATGCTCGCCGGGGCCTGGCACTTTCTCGAGACCCTGGAGGTGAAGGCACCTCCGTCCTTTCGCTGGAAGTGGCAGCCGATGCCCGCGGAGGACCACGGGTCGGTGCCGGCCCGGAGCACCTACGACGGGCTCGAGTGGATCTTCAGTGAGTGGAGTGCCAGGGACCGCTTCCGGGCGCTCGCCACCGAGGGCATGGCCGCATATCCGATGCTCGAAACGCACTTCGCCGTGATGGCCGAACAATTCGGGTTCGATCCCAGGCCGCTGGAGGAGGGCCTCAACCGGGCGGGGTACGAGCTCGTTGGCCGTGACAATCCGGCCGAGGGAGTGCGAGTCTTCGAGAAGGTCGTCGAGCTCTATCCCGAGTCGGCCAACGCCCACGACTCGCTCGGTGACGGCCTCGTGGCGGCGTGCCGGCTCGACGACGCCCGACGCGAGTACGGCACGGCCATCACCATGGCCACCGCGGCGGGGCTCACCGACTTTGCGGCGGCCTACCGCGGCAGCCTGGCCGAACTCGATGCCCTCACCGCCCGTGGTGGCGGCGACTGCGCGGGGAAGTAGCCCCGGCCATGCCCACGACCACCAAGCGGAGCTTCCTCGCCGCCCTCACCTGCGCGACGCAGGGGTGG